>NHET02000066.1 GCA_002170355.2 Gammaproteobacteria bacterium TMED92 | reverse complement strand
CCAAACGCTCGAGCACTGTCGCGCTGCGCAATTTCAGTGGCGCGGACGCCGACAGCCTGCGTTCACCACGAAATACCAGTCAGCCCAGCCGGTGCAAATCAGTCAAACTGCTGTTCGCCCGAAGCAAACAGCAAATAAAAAATCATGCCGAAAAGCGTTACCCCGGCGGTGGTAATGAACACCAGGTCCCAAGAGTTTGTCACCTGCAAAATGTAGCCGGTTACATACACCGCGATGATGCCCGGCAAAGTTGCGAACGTATTGGTAATGCCCATGAGTGTGCCGGCGTACTTTGGCCCAATGTCCATATGATTGACGCTATGACCACCAATCCCCGCAGCGCCGAATAACTTGCCTAAGCACAACAATCCAATCGCCGACCAAACATCGTTCACGGTAGTAATCAACAGCAGGCATGCGGCTAAACCACCAAAACCAATGGTCTGCATCAATTTGCGGACAAAAGTCACTGAGCGCCCGCTGGCGATTAATCGGTCGGCGATATTGCCGGCGATATTTAGACAAAAGAACGAGGTTATGTGGGGCAACATGGCAATTAACCCAACCGCTGCAAACGCCACTCCCAACCCGTCGTTTACGTATTTAGGCAGCCAAGACAGGATCACATACAGTGTCCAGTTGTTGCAGAAGTGCGCGACAATGATGGCCCACAAAGCCTTATTGCGGAGGAATTCACGCATTGGTGGCGCCTCTATTGCACCACTCGCTGGAGCATTGGTTGCAATGTAATCTAACTCCGAGGCGCTGATTCGAGAGTGCTCCTGGGGTGTATCTGTGACCAACAGATACCACGCGACGTACCAAAATACGCCGACCAGGCCAAATAAGTAAAACGCCCATTCCCAACCAAGCTCGGTAACTATGATTGGCGTTACCACCAGTGCAAAGACAGTTCCAATGGGAATACCACTGGCATTCAACGCCACTGCTTTAGCTTTCTCATGTACCGGGAACCACCGCGTCACCAAGCTGTACACAGAGGGGAACGTCACCGCCTCGCCTAGGCCCATGCCAATGCGGGCAACCAGCAGGCCGAACATTCCAGAAAACGCAGCCCAAGGCGTAACGATGGTAAAGAACGACCAAATTAAAACCCCCAAGCCAAGTACGATTTTGCCGCCGAACCGATCCGCCAAAAAACCACCCATTACCTGCATGATCATGTAGCCGACGTAAAACGACGACAAAATAATGCCTTGGGTTTGAAGATCCCATTTGAACTCCTCGGCCATGGGAATGATCGCAACGGAAATATTTACGCGATCGATGTAGCAGACGAACGTCGCGGCAAAGCACATTAAAATAATGCTATAGCGAGTTTTCCATAGTCCGGTTTTATCAGCGGCAAGATCCGCCATACTCCCCCCTTCTCTTGCACTGGCTGCTTGCGCTAGCCACTTTGACTGCTGTTTTTAGCGAGCTCATTGCAACTCACCCGCGAGAACGCGCCGCCTTAAGTGAGCGATTGAACCGCTGCGACATGAACCCGCGTAGACCGGCCCCTCCAGCCTGACGCTCCACCTTAGCCGAAAAACTGGCCACCGCAACCACAATGCAACGCCTATCTACGATCCACCAGCGTCGAGTCGGGGCTGAAGTCACCCGGTCAGCCTGCACCGCGTGAATAGATGCTATTGGCGAGATAGCGATCCATATTGCGCGATATCCCTGTTAATAAAAGTCCTCGTGCACCAAGCCCAACGTCAAACGTTCTCCAGCCCTAAGGTCGATCTCTTGCTGATACAGGCGACTGTTTTCCATGCTGTATTGACCACTCGCGTCGTAGTTTGCTCGTTCACTGACCCAGTGAATTTGCAGCCTGTGCCGCCCAGGAATAGGCCCTTGCTCCACAGGAATCGCGAAATCACCACCGTCGCGTTGATGCAGAATCGTTCGCGCCACCGGATGCTGCATGTGTTCTGGCAGCAACGTTAACCAGGCCATACCTAGCGGTTGTTCTGCGCACAGCACCGAACCGCTAACTGAACATCGACTCTGGACAGTGAAAAAACCCCGCCGTCGCAACCAGCCCAGCAATAACTTGGGCCAATGAGCGACATCTGGATCTCCTGGCGCCAGCCCGACACCATGTTCCCCGTCGTTGAAAATATGCAGTTCAGCCGCGACTCCTTGCCGCAGCAAAGCGTCGTAAAACAACGTCGCCTGAGTTGCCGGGACTATGCTGTCCTCGTGGGTATGCACAAGAAAACACGGCGGCGTGGCGGCGCTGACCCACTCGTCCGTCGGGGTGTATTCGTCCGCTTTACGCCCGCGTTTTGCGCCATTACTAACGGCATAGACAGGAACTACAAAATTCAATTCGCTGCCGTAGCGCTCCACTGGATCTAATGCCACGGCGTCGCCACCATCGCTGCGGGTGGCAGCTGCCAAAGCCAGGTGTCCGCCGGCGGAGAATCCCAGCATGCCTATTCGATCTTGGCTTATTGCGAATTCTGCAGCACGACTGCGCANCACGCGAATTGCCCGCTGAGCGTCAAGCAAAGATACCGATGTGGGATATGTTGGCCCGAGTCGATAACGNAGTACAAAGGCTGCGATTCCATGTTGGTTTAACCATCGAGCCACCTGCAATCCTTCGTGATCCGACTCCAAAATACGATAACCGCCGCCCGGATTGACTATGACAGCGCAGCCGTTCGCTAGNGCCGGCTTGGGCAAATGTACGGTAAGTTGAGGCTGGTGCAATGCGCCGGAACCNGTTGCCTCCGGCGCCCGCTGCTGCCAAAGGGGTAATACGTGCTCCGGCTCCCATGTGTGCTTTGCCGAGTGGTCACTGCTCATAGACTGCTCAATCTCTTGGTTACACCACCACANTCTANCAAATCCCAATCTACCGAAACTCTGCTGTGGCACACTAAAGACAACAATCAGCAGGCGCGAGGGAAGATGCAATACAACAACGTTATGCTGCGGGTGATAGACCCCGCCAACATAGATACCGTGGGCGCACTCCTACAACACCAGGCACAAGTGTCACTGACAGANCCNGGCTGCGAGAGATTTGAGGTGTATCACTCCCAGTCGGACCCGCAAACCTTTTTACTTATCGAGTGGTGGGCAACGGCCGCGGACTTAGAGGCGCATCGAAGCAACAAAAACTTTGTCGAGGTTTACAAACCACAGGTATTGCCGTTGGTTGAGCGCCACGCACACCCCTCCGATCGGCTGATCTNACAGAGGTGTTCCAGAGCTNTACCTCGCAACTTCGCAGGTATCGGCTCGGGCGAGCAACGCTGTGGGGCCGCGTATNTCTTTCTGGCTATAGCACTCGAGACTGGACGCCGAGCAAGACACCTCGCTGTTCCGGCACCTTTGGTGGTTCACTCGGTTTAGGCCAAAGTACCGGCATGCCGTCCCCAGCAATGGCGTCACCAACGCCGACCTGGTCCCTATCCAACGGGAAGGTCGGCCACGCATTGGTGCGCGTGCAGCCATCCGCGATGAACACAACTGTAAACACTCGTCGAGTTGCATTACTGGTGTTGGCAGCCGCTTGGTGAATGGTAAAACCGTGGTGCCAAATCATCTCTCCCGCCTGTACCTCCATCCACCTTGGTGTGCGCTCGGTCAGTTTTGCATCATTAAGAATGTCGTAAGGCTTGGTGGTGTGGGTAATGTCGACCGGCCTAAGTCCACCGACTAAGTGCGAACCAGGAACGTACGCCATCGCNCCATTGTCACGGGTCACTGCGTCAAAAGGTATCCACACACTCACTAGTGGTGCTGAACCTATGGGCCAGAATGTTTGATCTTGATGGGGGTCTGTTTCACGGCCTCCGGCTTCTTTGAATAACGCCTGGTCTTGCCAAAGCCTCACCGAGGGCACTTTTAGTAACTGCGCCGCCATACTCGCAAGGCGACCGTCGCAGACGAAATCGCGCACCAAGTCATTCGTCTCCCACAGCCGCATACACTGCACGAAAGATTGCTCGTAGGTGCTCTTAGCTTCGACCTTGCGCAGATCATGGGCAGTACGCTGACGCACTTCATCGTCTACCGCGATACCAAAACGCTCAAGCTCGGTAGCCGAAAAGACGCCCGCGGTGGCGACAAAACCATCGGCGCTAAACTGGTCAATGACCGACTTACTTAAAGTATGCGAAAAAGCCTCTTCGGCACTCATATTCTGTACACCTTTGCGGCGGTTCCGTAGAACATCGCGTGTTGTTCGTCTGCAGAATACTGCGCAGCAATTTTCTTCAGGCCGTTCCATAGAACAGGGTACGAAATCGACAACCGATCAACCGGAAAATTGCTCTCAAACATACAGCGCTGCGGACCAAAGCATTCGATGGTGTGTTCATAGTAACGCCGCTGAGCAGCAACAAACTCATCCGATGTTGGTGGCCGCTCTTGGTCATCCCAGCCAAAACCATTATCGATCATGGCCAAGCCACCTAACTTAGCGTACACGTTAGGGCATTGCGCGATATCAGCAATATCTTTGCGCCATTGGGTAAATATTTCTTCCCGTTGCTCCGCATAAACGCCGACTCCCAACGGTGTACCAAAGTGGTCGAGCACCATAGTAGCCTCTGGAACTGCTTGGGCCAGACTAAGAAAAGATCGATTCTGCAGGTGGAAATGCCAGGTGTCGTAGCTGTAACCCATAGACGCAAGTTTACGCAGCCCCTGCCGGAACTCAGGCTCTTGGTACGGGCATGGCCGGCCACCGCCAGCGTTTACTAACGAGCCCGAATCGTCAAACGGACCAGCGTGGCGAATCCCCCTGAACAACCCCCGTCCTGCCACCTCATGCGCGTGCAGGACTTCCTCGACCGCATCGCCCAGTAGCAAATTAACGTGGCTCACTATCGCCGCGATCGTCGCTTGATCAGGCCGTTCGCGACTGGCCGCCGCCACGCCTGCCACATATTCTGTTTCGCCAATAGGCTTCATACGACCGGGTCCGTCACTGCGGTAATTCGCGTGACAATCAATGAATACGGTTTTCTCGATGTTATGACCGCTACCGGTATCCGCCCACAAATCGCCTAACTCATAGCGTCCAAACATCAGCGGTTCAGACCAAAGATGATGGTGGGGATCAATGATCGGCCGGCTCGGATCAATGATTTCTTCCTGTACCTGACCCAGCCAGGCCGCCGACTTCGGTTCTAGCTTTGCGCTCATTAGTTACTCCTTACGCCCACTTCAGTACTTGTAGGGTCGCATGTCCATATTCGGGAAACGCGCAGACACACCCGCTAGAGTTTCGTCGCTCCAATACTCATCACCTGGCGCGGGAAACCCTATGAGTTCGCGCTCTTCCAGCGTTGCCTGCTCCATCCACGCGGTAAACGATTTGTGCACGCCCTGCTCCGGCCAGCCAACAATACCCAACCACTTCGGCCCCTTGGGTGCATAGCTTATAAAGTGACCGACCCGTGCACCCTCAGCTTGAAACGCGGTGCCGCGGTGGAACGTTCGCATGCTATATGCCAGCAGTGAACCCGCCGGCACTGTCACCTTGACCTCGTTGTCGTACAGCTGCGGGCGTTGCTCAGGCTGGTACATAGCCGGCCAGAGAATTTCATTTTTGTAGTGTTGCCAAGAACACACTGCCGTTGGCGCTTCATGAGCCGCCACATCTGTGTAATAGACCAAAAAGGCTGTCTGCCAGTATTTTGGCTGGTTTGGGGGATAAGCTAAAGTATGGTTCACATAGTCTAAATGCATCGGCTGATCGACATCGCCGTAATGACCCATGCATTTGTAGGTTAGATCTGACTGCTCACAAAATAACGCCTCACCACCGCTCATCAGAGACGCAAAACGCCTGAGTTCAGGGTGCAGAGTAATCGCATTAAGTTGTTTGCCACGAAACGGAAAGCGCACAGCCCGCCGCGATCGCTGCGGTTGATCCCACCCTGTTGGGCGCTGCCCGGTGGGGTTAGCGGCATAATCCAACCAGCCGGGGACAAAGGTTTCGATTTCCTCTCGCGCGCGGCTGAGCTCATCAGCGCTTAGAAAGTTCTCGACAATGACATAACCGTGTTCACGGTAATGTTGGACGTGATTTTCGTTAAACCCCATGACTTCCCCCGCTAAGCCACTTCAATGAACGCGCGTTATCCCTCGACGCGTTTTGATCATAGCAACAGTTACCGCGAATTAAGAACCAAAGATACGCATTGATCGAGATCACCGCAGCTGGTTAATCTTACCCGTGCATATAGGGGAGCAAATCGCTATGAACATCAACGAGCTGCAACACATCAGCTTTGACATCCAAGATCGGGTCGCACTTGTGACCTTGAACAGACCAGATCAAATGAACACTTGGACACCCATCATGAGTCGGGAGCTCAGCGATGCAATGTATGAGTGTGACGAGAACGACGACATCCGCGCCGTTGTTGTGACGGGCGCCGGTCGTGCCTTCTGCGCAGGTGCAGATCTATCCGGTGGTGAAGACGGCTTCACCAGCAAGACGACCATAACTCGGCCGCCAATGTGGCCATATCAAGTGCGCAAACCGGTCATAGCAGCGATCAATGGCGCGGCTGTGGGTGTTGGCATTACTTACGCCATGCTTGCCGACATGCGCCTAGCCACAACATCAGCGAAAATAGGTTTCGCCATGGTGCGGCGTGGAATTCTGCCGGAGCTCGCCTCGCACATTACTGTGAGCCAGGTGGCTGGGTTCTCCCGAGCCGCCGATCTACTGATGACTGGTCGCATCATTTCCGGGCAGGAAGCCGCCGATATGGCACTAATCAGCGAGGCTACAGACCAGGCAGCGCTAATGAATCGAGCGCTCGAGATTGCTCACGACATCGCTACCAACACAGCACCCGTTTCTGTCGCCCTCACCAAAGCCCTGATGTGGCAAAACGTTGGCGCAAATATTCCACAATTGATGGACACTGAGGGCAAGCTCATTGCGTGGCTAGGTGGTAGCGCCGATGTCAAAGAGGGTGTGCAAGCATTCCTGCAAAAACGTTCGCCCGAATGGCAAATGAGTCCGCGTCACGACATACCCGAGGAGCTCGCAGCCCTCACCCGACCGGCCTCGAACTGAGCGCCAATGCAGTCAGTTGTAGCGCCAGGTGTTGCTGCGCTGGCGCTGACAGTATCGCGACTTAGTGACCGTACTGAGCGGAGTTGCGCAGCATGTAGGCGGGTCCGTGTGCGCCATTAATGGCAGCGTTCTCGCCAAACAGAGTTTCCTTTTGCCCACCATAGTTTTCACGGTTAGCGGCTAACGGCGCCAACTCCGCCGCTTTCGCGTGAGCAACAGCCAACAGCTCCTCCACGTCAGCAATTTGCTGCACAATACCTGCTGCTAACGCAGCTGGCGCAGCCCAACGCTTGGCCAACTGCACCGTTTCAAAAAATGCACTACCCGACATTTTATGCCTGAACAAAGCCAGCTCTGGTTGCGGGATGCGCATGCCCAACTGCATTTCGTTCGCGCATAAAAAGCCACGATCTGCACGCATGAGACGAACGTCATGACACAGCGACGCCATAAACCCAGCGCCGAAAGCATGTCCATTGATTGCGCATATGGTTGGCACTGGGAAAGTAATAATGCGGCCCATGAGCGCCATAAACTCGCCGCCAAAAGCCTGACGATCCCCGGCTTCTGGGTGCGCTGCAGGGTCTTGCACCCATGCTAGATCCAAGCCGTTGGAAAAAAACTTCTCACTTGCCGACGCGGTCACTAACGCCACCGGCCCTGTTGATGCCTCCACCTCATCCAGAGCCTGTGCAAATGCGCGCACAAACGAAGTATTCCAACGATTTTCGCCTGCACTCATAGTCAATGTGAAAACGTTCTCTTGCCGATCTAACTGTATTAATTCGCTGCTCACTATTGCACTCCTAGTTATGTGTTTCTAATTTCTAATGTTGGCGTTAAGCATCTGGCCGCCGATAAAACGGCGCACGACGCTTGACGTTTTCCAATAAATCCCACTCGCCAGCGGCTACCTGGTGTCCTTTTGGGAACGGCGCCCGCGGCTCCAACCCTAGCGCCGTCAGCACCTGCGCGTCGCGGAAATAGCACTGCACGACGAGACTGACAAAACCACGAGTAACAACGTGATTCGAACCGGCCAAATGCTTCATCAGTGAGCTTCTTTGTTCTGCTGCAGCATGTTGGAAGCTGCAACCAAACAAAGTTTGAGTTTGGGTCTCAACATGAACACAAAATGCAGGCAGTTCGACTGCACTCGCGCTGCGGAGAATATCGTGCAGTATTTCTGCGTTATTTGCCGCTGGCATACCGCGCTGAACGTCTTGAGGAATAATTGCGCCAGCAACAAATGCTACCAGCTCGGTTTGTGCCGCACTAAATCGCGCGTCTGTGACGATCGTGTCGTTCATTTTTCTTTCAACACCTAATCAAATAGGTTAGCCAGGCGCTTCTTCATGCAATCCGTTATGTACAGCGACAATGCCTGAATCGTGCGCGTGGGGTTAACACCTGCAGAAGTAACAAAAATACTGCCATCAACAATAAAAAGATTTTTCACATCGTGCGCGCGACCCCATTCATTGACCACCGAATGCGTCGGGTCTGTGCCCATGCGCGCGGTGCCCATCAGATGCCAACCGCCCACTGCTAGTGGAGCTTCATGCATAACGTCAGTAGCACCTCCCGCACGCAGTGCTTCCGAGGCCCGAGCGACCGCATAGTCGAGCATCTTGCGGCTGTTTTCGGACAGCACGTAATCTATTTTTGGTGCTGGGATGCCGTGGCTGTCTACCAACTTAGCATCCAGTGTGACGGTGTTATGCAGCTCGGGAAGATCCTCGCAGATCGCCACCATACCGGTTATACGCTCGTGCAGCTCAGCATACTTCTGATGAAATTGGGCGCCCCAGGGAACGCGTCCATGACCTATACCAAGCATTGCGGTCGCCGCAGGACCCATGCCGCGATTCATTTCATAGGTAAAGCCACGCACAAAGCCTCGACGCTCATCGGTCTCGTAAAACTCCTGGCTCCAAATGCAGGTGCCAGGGCCGCGAGAACCATCCAGCGCCTGGGGAAACACGCCACGGATCATCGCGTAGGGATGAAACATCAGGTTCTTACCCACCAAACCACTGGAATTAGCCAGGCCTTGCGGAAAACGCTCAGACTTAGAGTTCAGTAGCAAGCGCGGTGTACCCACTCCGTTGGTGGCTAAAATCACCACCGCGGCTTGTTGAAACTGTTCTACGCCATGCTCATCGTAATAGATGACACCATCGGCCATGCCGTGCTCGTCGAGGGTGATTTCGCGCACCCGGCAGCGCGTGCGCAGTTCAACGCCTTGTCGGACCGCATGGGGCCAATAGGTCACATCCGTGCTGGCCTTTGCGCCCTGTGCGCACCCAGAAAGACAGGCGCCAAGATTTATGCACGGTGCGCGGCCATCATGCTCTTGGGTTGCAATGGCAGCGTCAGAGGGCCACCAGTGCCAGCCTTGGGCGTTGAATCCTCGACCCATGGCAGTGGCAGCCTTACCTAAAGGTAGTGGCGG
>NHET02000086.1 GCA_002170355.2 Gammaproteobacteria bacterium TMED92 | reverse complement strand
TGACCAGCGGGTGGCAACACCAATTCAGCGCTGACGGCGCAATGTCGGTCCGAGTAAGCGTATCGGTAGAGCCTGCGTTGCCGCCGCTGCCGCGTATCGGGGTGCAATTTAAGCTTGCTCAAGATGTCGAGGAAGTGACTTGGTTAGGTCGCGGCCCCCACGAAAATTATCCTGACCGTTTGGTCAGCGCTGACTATGGACGGTGGCGCTTGCCGACTAAAGACATGCACACCGATTACGTTTTTCCCAGTGAAAACGGTTTACGCTGCGACACCACAGAATTGCAAATTAACGACATGCGAATAACCGGGCTGTTGCATTTCAGCGTTAGTCGCTTTGGTCAAACACAACTCAACACAGCGCAGCACACTTGTGATCTAGTAGAGCAGGAGGGGCTGTATGTTTATCTAGACGGTAAGCATATGGGTGTAGGCGGCGATGACTCTTGGACGCCCAGCACCAAAAGTCGCTACTTATTGGCAGATTCCCGATATCAATGGGGCTTTATGCTTGTATGAGTAAGCCGTAGTAGGTAGCCAGAACCCATGTCAGAGAGAGGAGCAGGCCAATGCGGCTTTGCTCTCATGCAGCAGCAGGCTTGCTGTAAATGTCTTTTGTGCCCATGCGGCCGTCTTTGCATGGGTACCGCTGTACGCCGACGCGTTCAAACGTCCTGGTTGTTGCAACATCGCTATCGGTAACTCGATAGGTCATAGAGGACGCCTCTGGGGCATGGTGAAAAGCGACATCTGCAAATCTGACGTCTTGCTGATTATCACCACGCTCAACAAAAAGGCGGCCAATGGCCCTCGGGTTCGCAACACTCGAGGTTTTCGTTCACGAGTACGGAATAAACGCAATTCTTGCTCTCGACCTTCTCCATTGCGCCGAGATCTTGGCGAAAAAAGCTGCAGAATTTTTCGAATAGTAAGTCTCTTTCCGATTCGCTGAGGTTTATGTGGGCCTGTCGTTTGATTACAAATTCATGGAGCAATTGTGGCAGCGAATCTGGGAACGTTTAAATGCCTTGCCTGCTACTGATGCACGCCGTTGCACCGATTTTGTGCAACCGCACCCAATTAGCGCCTTAATTCGCTTAGATATGCACAGCAGCAACGTTAGCAGTTAAAAAAATATTATATAAAACAATACTTTAAGTGCTAATTTAGCAACCCATCTGGATGCTGTGTCAGGTGGCCCAAAAGTTGCTTGGTGAATATTAGGTCACTGCCCTTTTGCAGTGACGCACATCATGGAGAAACTTATATGGAAATAGACACGCAGCTTAACGCGCGCGCAGTGGGGGACAGTAGCCTTGTGAACAGGGCACTGGCAGGGGTCGAGCGCGTGTTGCTTACGAGCGCCTTGACGTTCGCTGGGCTAACATTCACCGCACCTGCGGTCGCCGAAGAAGAGGTGATAGAGGAGCAAGTGGTTACGGGGGTTCGTGGTAAACCTCGAACAGTACAAGATTCGCCAGTTCCTATCGATGTCTTTGGCGAACAAGCTATCGACGATGTCGCCTTCACCGACATGAACGACATTCTTCGCACCCTCGTACCCTCATACGGCGTGCGGCGACAACCAATCAGTGATGGTGCGACTTTTATACGACCCGCGACAATGCGTGGTCTCCCGACAGACAAAACGCTGGTTCTCGTTAACTCCAAGCGGCGGCATCGCGCTGCACTTGTTTCTATAGGTGGCTCTGGTACCCANGGACCTGACTTAGCGACNATCCCAGCGACAGCGATCAAGAGTATTGAAATACTGCGCGATGGTGCGTCAGCACTNTACGGTTCTGATGCGATNGCTGGCGTCATGAATTTCATTCTCAAGGACAATAACGAGGGNGGCACCATTTCTTTCGATACTGGCAAATATTTTGCCGGTGANGGNCAGTCGTTTACGGTCTCTGGAAACATCGGTATGCCACTTGGCAGCAACGGTTTCTTGAGCATCTCAGCNGAAAAGTCGAAAGCAGACTCTACCTTCCGTGGATCGCAGTATTGCGGATCTTGGTTCTGTTTGGATNCAGACGGCGCTGCGTATGATTCCTTCGTAGCGAACGGTCGCGAAGACAGAAAGAGTTACGGGTTAGACGCTGACTTCATCGAATTAGCAAAATCTGCCTCCTACGANGGCGGTGGTCCAGACCAGGTGGCGCAGCCATGGGGCAACCCAAACAATGAGGCAACACGCGTCTTCTTTAATGCTGGCATTGACCTCACTGACTCCATAGAGCTCTACGCATTTGGTAACTACTCNGACAGCGAGGGCGATGGCAGCTTCTTCTANCGCTATCCTTACAACGGCNNGATCGAAAAACTTAGAGAGCAAGATGGCTCAGTTTACTTTCCGCTAGAAAAGTTCCCCGGCGGTTTTACGCCACGGTTTTTTGCAGATATCACCGATATGTCTGTCTTGGCCGGTATTAAATCTACTACCGATGCCGGTTTTGGTTATGACCTTAGCGCGCGGTTTGGTGACAACACGGTTGAGTACACGCTTAAAAATACTATCAATCCATCGATGGGACCGGATTCGCCAACGTCTTTCCGGCCGGGTGATCTGACAAACCAAGAGATGCAACTGCAAGCAGACTTTTTTTATGATCTTACGGATTCAGCAAGCCTAGCGTTTGGTCTTTCCTATCTGGATGAGACATACAAAGTGGTGCAGGGTGACCTTAACTCTTACCTTGCAGGGCCATACNNGACGCCGGATCCCTGGGGGTTCTGTGACGATGACGGACAGGCGACAACNGCTGGCCTAGCGGTGNTTGCANGCGGCTCCACGTTAGACTGTGCCGATTCTTCAGACCCGGTGTATAGAGNCGTTGNCNNGGGCTCCAATGGCTTCCCAGGCTATTCGCCAGCATTTTCTGAGGAATATAACCGCGACTCTGTTGGTATGTATGCAGAGCTTGGCATTGATCTGAGCGAAGACCTCTTTATACAAGCTGCGGTACGGTACGAGGACTATTCAGACTTTGGTGCAGAGACGGTTTACAAGATTGCGGGCCGTTACAGCATTTCAGACAACTTTGGCATCAGAAGCTCGTACAACACTGGCTTTAGGGCGCCGACACCTGGACAGCAAGGCACCACTAACGTGTCTACGCGGTTACCAAATGGTTTTCCAGTGGCAACAGGATTGTTCCCCGCCGGTGGCCCTGTGGCCCAAGCGCTTGGTGCTGAACCGTTGTTGCCGGAAACCTCGGAGAATTTTTCTATCGGTTTAACCGGTTCACTCGGGGATATCGACTTTACGTTAGATTACTTCTCGATTGATGTCGCCGATTACTTNAGCGCGATATCGACCCTNGACGTTTCNACAGANCCCACGTCAGGAGATGCCTATGCCAACTTCCTGGCATTGGATGCAGCTGGCGTGTCAGGCGCTAATTCAATCGGTGGTGTGTTNTACTTTACGAACGCTTACGACCGCGGCGTGTCCGGCTGGGATCTGGTTGCGACTTATCCCTACGAATGGTCCGGTGGCGCCGTCACTGAGTTTTCGCTGACGGTTAACTCGAGTGAAACGGAATTTCAGAGTGATGCTAGCGCCTACCTAAATACTGAGAGTCAATACGATACGCTCAACTTCGACCCAAATACGCGCTGGGTNGTGTCGGCTAATCACAGTTTCGATGCGTTTACNGTGTTGGGTCGCGCAAGTTACTGGGGTGAGGCGGCAAATTATCAAAGCGGCAATGTCCAAGAGTTTGATTCACTNATGATGTATGACCTTGAGGTTAGCTACGCTGGCGACGGCTACGTGCTTGCGTTTGGTGGCAGAAATCTACTTGACCAGTACCCCGATAAGGACAAGATTTCGGATTACTGCTGCGGTCGCGATTATCCTTCCGGTAGCGGTATTTCGTGGCAGGGCGGATACTATTACTTGAAGATGCGCAGAGACCTGTAGCGGGTAAACGAAGACAGCGAGGAAAGGGCGGGTAACCGCCCTTTTTTTCGGCCGCAAAAACTGAAAAGTGAGTTCAGACTGTGGTGCAGATCGCACCGATCCTGTGGACTGTGGCGTCCATCCATAGCAGGCAAGTGAGAGCGATCGGCGCAAACTGCGGCAAGTTTTGNTGCGCAAAAAAAAGGGCGACCAGGTCGCCCTTGGTGCGAACGCAGCAGCTAGGTTAGGGAATCTAACACCTTGGGCATTGCTGCTATGTACTTTTCGACGTCAGGAATTTTGCCCATGCTGACGCGAGACCAATGCGTGTAATCCTGGTAAATGCCGCGGATTAGAACATTTTGTTTAGCCATGCCAAGTCGAAAGTCCTCTGCACTTATGTCTCCCAAATTCACGAACATAAAGCTCGTCTGGGAAGGCAGTGCAGAGAGGCCGTTAACAGCAACAGCCTCAGCAATCATTTCGCGGGCCTCCATAATTTTTGACTTGGAGTAGGCAATAAAGCTCGTATCGTTGTAGCTGGCAATTGCAGCCGCGATACCCGCCTGATTGAGACCGTAGCTGCCCGTTCCATATGCCGAGATCCTCTCAACTGTATCTGGCGCTGCGATCAGATAACCCACTCGCATTCCAGCCAGCCCGTAGATTTTTGAAAACGTTCTCGCTACCACAACGTTGTACCCTGCCTTGATGAGCGGAACCATGCTGTTTGTTTCAGGTTCGTCCGTCACTTCGTTGTAAGCCTCGTCCACGAGCACCATGGTTGATTGCGAGACCTTTTTACAGAATGCTCTGAGCTCTTTTGGATCTACGATAGAGCCAGTTGGATTGTTTGGATTACAGATTTGCACCATCGCGATACTGCCGTCTACAGCAACATGCATCGCGTCTAAATCGACGGACAGATCTTCTGTTTTAGCCGTTCGCGTTATCCCGTGCTGGCTGTTACGAGTACCCATTCGCGAGGTTGTGTCCCAGAACAAATCGGAACCCAAAATAGATCCTTTTTGGGCCGCCATCATGGCTAGGCTCGTCAGTACACCACTAGAACCAGAGCTCAAAATGATGTGTTCTTTAGTTAGACCATGACGTTCTGCAATTAACGCCTTCAAGGTTTCGGCGGTTGCATTTACGTAGTAGGCGCCTTGGCTGATCGCTTCTGTCATTGCAGCAATTGCCTTAGGGCTTGGGCCATATGGGTTTTCGTTGGCATTGAGCTTGGCCACACCGGGCGGTGGCCCATACAGCGGCGTTGTGGCAGCGGGCGTAACAGCTTGGGCAATCGAGAGATTAGGGAAACTCACCGCTCCCGCGCTCAGGGCGGCGCCGCTCGCAGATAAGAAAGTTCTGCGCGACAAGTTGGTTTTTGTAGTCATAAGTTCACCTCATAGTTTAGACGTGCATGGATTTCCAGAACATAGCGATCGACACTAGCAGCAGATATACGCCGAATAATCGCTTTAAGATGTTTTCATCGAGGCTATGTGCCCAACGAGCGCCGATGGGGGCGGTAAGAATCGAAGCAGCTCCTACCGTGATTAACGCGGGGATGTTTACATAGCCAATAGAACCAAAGGGCAAGTCGGGCTTACCGATGCCCAAAAAGACGAACCCGATGGCGCCCGCCAGCCCGATTATGAAGCCGACACCGGACGCGGTGGCGACAGCTTGGTAAATTGGCCTGCGGCAACTGACCATGGTGATTACCGTTACCGTACCACCGCCTATGCCCAGCAGCGACGAAAAGCCGCCAAGGAAAGAGGCAAGGCCTGCCCTGGGAAGGCCAGTCGGCATGGACAACGCAAATTTGTTAGGACTCAAAATAGTAGGGAAGAGAAAGTACAGTGCGTAGAAGAAGACGCCTACTGCAAAAACGCTGTACAGCTGTTTGCCGCTGGTTACCGATGCCAAAGCGATACCGAGTACTACTCCAATAACTAACCACCCGGCCCAAGATTTGAGGACATCAAAGTCGACGGCGCCGCGGGATCTGTGTGCCTGCACGGCGCGCGCAGAGGAAACGACAATTGTTGCAAGCGACGTTCCGATGGCAACGAATATCAAATCCGCTGACGAGTCGCCAAGTAGAGAGAAAACGAAAACCAGCGCAGGCACCACAACGAAGCCGCCACCATTGCCAAATAAACCCGCGGTGATTCCCGCCGCAGCGCCCGCCGCGCAAAGCGTTAGCAATAATCCCAGCAGTTCGGTCATTAAGATCGCCAGTTCGTGAGTCGAGTGCAGCGCGCCGTGATGCCAAGTGCGCCGCTTAGCGACGATTGACAGCTGATGCCTAACCAATGTCACATACAAGTTGCGTGCCAGAAGAAGCACAACAGCAAAGCTTTCTACGAGATAAAAAAATCAATAAAAACAGTTATTTAAGGCTATCAGGAAGCGCTCACGAGAGCCGGCTTGCAAATCGAATAAGCGGTTAAGAAATGTCGCGGAAGGGAGTCGCTAATTTGGTGCGGCCGCGACCTATTTTTGTGCATAAAGAAGAATGCTTTTTCGCTTTGGTGGGCGCTATTTTGCGCGGTGACCTGTTGTTGCGTTGCGCGAGGGGCTGCGCGCCGTGCTGTCGGCGTTTTCTTTGACAAGTTGGGAACGCGCTCGATGCTTTTGTCAACGTGGTATAAGTTTTGCTTTGCGAAAATACGGGTAAAGTCACGCAACCTTCCATAGCGGACGGCACAACTTGGGCAAACAGGAGGCTTTGAATTGCGAACTTTCGAAATGTTAACTAATGTCGGAGCAGTTTTTCTGGGCGGTTTGGTGATGCTGATCACATCCGTCAGTCATGCGGAGTTTGATCTAAATGGCACCTACGACGTAGGCACGTTGACGCCGCTTGAGCGGCCAGAGATGTACGGCGATAAGTTGCGGTTGACCGCTGCTGAGGCGCAAGCAATGGCAGATCGTTTTCGAGCTTTTAAGGAGCAGGCCAATCAAGTCAGTGATCCAGAGCGAGACGCCCCGAAGGCTGGCGGTAGGGTTGGCGGCTACAACATGTTTTGGCTTGATCGAGGGGAAGCTGCCGTAAACATCGACGGTAAATTCCGCACCTCTATAATTACACAGCCAAAAAACGGTCGTATGCCGGATATGACAGATTTCGGTGCAGCGAGAATGCAACAGCTGCAAGGCGAATGGCGACTGCTGTGGCGGTCACAGGACCTAGCCGCGAGTCAGAATACCGGAACAGCGTGGTGGTTGGATAACCCAGACGGTAAAGGTCCGTACGATGATATTGAGCAGCGCCCGTTCGCGGAGCGCTGCATTATAGGCTCGCGCTCCACCGCAGGACCGCCGATGCTGCCCAATTACTACAATAACCATAAGCGCATCATCCACACCGCAACGCATGTGATGATACTTACGGAAATGAATCACGACGCGCGGATAATCCGACTCAACAGCCAACATAGAGCCAGTGGCGCAGGAACTTGGTTAGGCGATTCAGTGGGATATTGGCAGGACAACACGCTGATTGTTGAAACCATCAACTTTGGTGAATATCCAGCGCTCGCAGGTGCGAGCGAAAAACTCAAGGTAACCGAGTACTTTAGTCAACAGCCTGGCGGCGGACTGCGCTATCGATTTGTGGTGGACGACCCAGATGTTTGGACTTCGCCCTGGCATGGCGAGTACTCGTGGTCAGCAGCAGAGGGCAAACTTTATGAGTACGCCTGTCACGAAGGAAACTACGCCTTAGGCAACATCTTGCGTGGAGCGCGGGAATTGGAGAAAAGTGCAGGACAGGGCGCAGATTAGAAGTTAGTGGTAAGTTGATTGTAGACCAATAGTTGTCGAGTCCGACGTAATCCGAAAAACTTAAAGATCGCGTTGGGGCGCGGCTCTTCCTGGTAGCAAAAGCCAGGCGCGCGCCCTTACCGGCAAGCAACGATGGGCGAACTACTTACGTTTTGGTCAGACGATGGCGCCCGGAGCCAGGCACGAAGCTGCTTCCGAGAGTCTTTAGCTGCACGTTTCCGCACTATACGCGACACACATCGCGCTAAAACACCCTGAAACACTGGGTTTTAGAGTGTAATTAGGATGACATGTGTGGGCTATAACGCAGATAAATTAAAAAATTGACCAACTATTTAGGCGGGAATGCTGGCTTCATTTTCTTTTAAGTGGACGGTGTCATCGCCTTCATCAAGCCGTTGCGTCCCACCTTCTTCATGTGTTGCTGACCGTAAGCTATCGTCAGCTCCTGTAGGGTAGAAACTAAAGACTACGACTTTGGTGAATGCTCGCAACAATGAAAAGGCCAGCCCCTCGCGAGCTAGGTCGTCTACTGTGCGTGTCAGTGGTGGCGATGCACACATCCCGCCAGGGGTTGAAAAGGGAACCCGCCCGAAGGCGGGTTGTGTAGCTACAGCGTTTATAAAAAAGGTAAAAGGCCAATAAATATAACAGAGATAATGCTGCCTGCTTTTAGGGCGTGCCT
>NHET02000001.1 GCA_002170355.2 Gammaproteobacteria bacterium TMED92 | reverse complement strand
GTATCTGGGGTAACCACTCTGCAACCCAATACCCGGATATACATCGGGCGTCAGTACACGGCACAGACGCCATGGCATTGGTGGATATGGACTGGTACACCGGCGACTTCATTCCCACGGTGCAACAGCGTGGTGCTGCCATTATCGAGGCGCGCGGAGCATCAAGTGCGGCCTCNGCGGCGAATGCTGCTATTGANCATATGCATGACTGGGCTCTAGGCAATGATGCGATCGTAAGCATGGGTGTCTATTCTGATGGCAGCTATGGCATTGCAGAAGGTTTGATCTACTCGTTTCCGGTGCGTTGTTCGGGCGGCGACTGGCAAATTGTTCAGGGGATTGAGGTTGGTGAGTTCAGTCAGGAAAAAATGACCGCCACCGAGGTGGAGTTGACAGAAGAACGTGATGCGGTAGCGCATCTACTACCTTAACTCGATATATGCTGCGCCCCGACTACTCCGTCGGGGCGGCGCTAGCGCCATCAAACTGAGGTAAAACCCCGGGTAAGATCTTCTCTCCCAGTCCAATCGCTGGCCACGTTGCGGCTATTCATCTCCTACTCTGGAGCGACGTTAGGTCTTGCTCGCTTACCCTAGCATTGGCTATGGTTCGANCAACGGGTTTGGGGAGAAACTAATGACGATTGAATTCAAAATAAATGGCAATGCGGTTGCCCTGGATGTTCCAGGCGATACGCCACTGCTTTGGGCTGTTCGCGACGAACTCGACCTGAAAGGCACAAAGTTTGGGTGCGGTATTGGTATGTGCGGTGCGTGTACCGTGCACATTGATGGTGTGGCGCAGCGTTCCTGCATAACCACTGTTGCCATGGTAGTGGGCAAAGACGTTACGACGATAGAAGGCTTAAGCGAGAACGGCGACCACCCGTTGCAGCAAGCTTGGGTTGCAGCTCAGACGCCACAATGCGGTTACTGCCAGTCGGGTCAGATCATGCAGGCCGCCAGCTTGTTAGCGACTAATGCGGCACCCACTGATGCTGACATTGAAACCGCTATGAACGGTAATTTGTGTCGATGCATGGCTTACTCTCGAATCAAGAAGGCGATCAAACTGGCGGCTACTGGGGAGGTAACGGCAAATGTCTAATTCACAAACTCNTTCCATAGCTAGTCCCAGCCAGTCCACCGCAGCACCGGTCGAAGCGGGCAACCCTGGCGTCAGTCGACGCGGATTCATGATCGGCGCCACCACTGCCGGATTCACCCTTGCTTTTGTGCCCCATGCTTTGCTTTCGGCATCGCCGGCCCATGCCATGGCAGAAAAGCTCTTTGAGCCGACAATTTGGTACAGCATCGCGCCCAACGGCGAAATCTCGGTCAATGTTACAAAGGCGGAAATGGGCCAACACGTTGGCACTGCATTGGCGCGTATTGTCGCGGAAGAGTTGGAAGCAAACTGGGATGATGTACGCATCCATCACGTAGATACCGAAGACAAATACGGATTGTTTGTAACCGGCGGCAGCTGGTCGGTTTGGCAAAACTTCGATTTGCTGAGTCGAGCCGGCGCTGCTGGTCGGGCATCGCTCATCGAGGAAGGCGCAAAACTATTGGGCGAAGATCCACGCCAGTGCAAAGCAGCAAATAGCTTTGTTGTGTGCAACGGCAAGCGTATTAGTTTTGGTGAGATCGTTGCCAAGGGCGATCTGAACCGTGCATANACTGATGATCAACTTGCCGCACTGCCCATCAAGGCGCCGCAACAGCGTAAGCTAGTGGGTAGTGAAACCACAGCGATAGATATTCCGGCGAAAACCGATGGCAGCACCGTGTATGGCATCGATGCTACCTATCCTGGCATGGTGTATGCGAAACCCATGCTGCCGCCCACTCGCCACGGTTCTGTTGTGCAGTCAGTTGATGACAGCGCAGCCAAGGCTATTCAGGGTTATCAGCAAACTCTGGTGTTAGATGATCCCTCTAATACAGTGCCTGGTTGGGCCTTGGTANTTGCCGATTCGTATCATGCGGCGCTGCGTGCAGCTCGAGTGATCAAAATTGATTGGCAAGCGGGTCCAGGCGCTGACGTTTCCGAAGCCGATTTGTTGCAGCACGGCGCTGCATTACTCGCCGGCAATACCGGCTCGTTGGTGGTGGACAACGAACATGTGGAGCACATGTTCGAAGCGGCTGATTCAGTGCTAGAAGCCAGTTACGTAACCAATACTGTGCTGCATTTCCAGTTGGAGCCGGTAAATGCCATTGGCCTTGAAAAGGATGGGCGTTGGGAATTGCACACTGGTAACCAATGGCAATCCTTGATCCTACCTACTTTGGCTCAGGCGCTTGCCGTGCCTGCCGAAAAAGTTGTGATGCGCACTTATATGCTGGGTGGCGGCTTTGGCCGCAGGCTCAACGGTGATTACGGCGTTCCCGCACTGCTTGCGGCCAAAGCCCTAGGCAAGCCGGTAAAGGTAGTGTTCAGCCGCGAAGACGATTCGCGTTTTGATTCGCCTCGATCTGCCTCGGTGCAGAATGTCAGCATGGCCTTTGACAAAAACAATAACGTTGTGGCGATGCAGCATGCGGCAACTGCCGGTTGGCCAACCGCCGCGATGGCGCCATTCTTTCTGGGGCCTGGCGCTAACGGAGAAAAATTCGATCCGTTTTCGATCAACGGTGCGAATCATTGGTACGACGTCGGCGCCCATCGGGTTCGCGCGGTGATGAACGATCTCGCTAACGAAACCTTCCGTCCTGGCTGGTTACGTTCTGTTGGCCCTGGCTGGACCAACTGGGCGCTAGAAAGCTTCATGGATGAAGCTGCGCACAAGGTTGGGGCCGACCCAGTAGCGTTCAGGTTGCAACATCTAACCGCCAAAGGCAGTAATGCTGGCAGCGCGCCAAATTCGTTGGGCGGCGCCAAGCGCATGGCCGCGGTGTTGCAGCGCGTTGCAGATAAATCTGGGTGGGGAAAAAAGTTACCCGCAAACGAAGGGTTGGGTATTGCGGTGACCTTCGGCCANGAGCGTGATATGCCCACGTGGACTGGCGTCGTTGCTCATGTTCATGTGGATCGCAGCAGCGGTAAGGTAACGTTGAAAAAGCTCAACGTGGTAATTGACGCTGGCACCATTGTTCACCCTGACGGTGCACTGGCGCAATCTGAAGGCGCTGCTTTGTGGGGTGTCAGTATGGCTCTGCACGAAGGTACTGAGTTTGTGAATGGCCAAGTGCGCGACGTGAATCTCAACAGCTATACGCCCATGCGCATGGCCGATGTGCCTGATATGGACATTGAGTTTATCGACAACGGCCACCAGGCCGTGGGGTTAGGTGAACCNGCGACTACGGCGGTCGGCCCGGCCATTGGTAATGCTATTTTCAATGCGGTAGGCGCTCGTGTACGGCAATTGCCGATCACCGCTGACGCAGTGAAAGCCGCGTTGGCCTAGCAGCGCTAGCGACCCCTGAATTCAGGAGTGCGTTTTTCAGCGAAGGCGCGTCGACCTTCGGCGCCGTCCTCGCTGCTGCGTACCGCAAGCAGTTGATCGCGAGCAATGGCTCCCGCCTCTGCGGGGCTCTTGTTCAGCGTCTCCATGGCAAAACGCTTAATGGTGTCGACGACTAAGGGCGCCGAGTTGGCAAGGATTTTCGCCCATGCCGTGGCGGCTGCTAGCTCCTCTCCGGCAGGCACAATTTTGTTCACCATGCCCGCGTGCAACGCGCGTTCGGCATCAAAGTCTTCACCCAGTAACATGAATTCCATGGCGATCTTATGTGGTATGCGCGCCACCGCACTGCTGATTAAGCCGCCGGTAAAGCCCAATTGAGCTTCGGGGTATTTGAATTTGGTGTTATCTGCGGCAACCACCATGTCACACATTTGCACGATGACGTAGGCGCCGCCAATGCACCAACCATGAACTGCAGCGATTACCGGTTTGTTGGTGGTTGCGCCAATGCTCGGTACGCCTTGCCACATCTCCTGGGGTGGACTTTTAACGTCTGCGCCCACGGAGAATGCTCGGTCGCCTGCGGCATGCAGAACGGCTACCCGGTCTTCGCTCTGCTGCAAGTGTTGCCAAGCGCGCTGCAAGCCAACAATGATTTCTTCGTTCAGCGCGTTCATGCGCTCGGGACGATTGATCGTGATGGTAGCGATGTGGTCGCTAGATTCGTAGGTCACTAGATCATTGATGCTCACGTGCACAGCGTTTTCCCCTCTAAAAGCGTGTCAGTCATTAGTCGCCCATGATGGTTTTCCAGGTGTCCAGATCATTGATGCGCAAGTAAGTGTTCATTTGCTTGGTTTCGCCCATAGTCGCATTGGGTACATGGCCATAGTTATGGCCGGGCAGCAGCAAAGTATCGTCAGGCAGACTGCATAGCTTGCACATGCTGTGATACATGTCCTCGGAGTTGGAACCGGGCAAGTCGACACGGCCGCAGCCATTAATGAATAGCGTATCGCCGCTCACCAAAGTGTTTTTGACCCGAAAACACTGGCTACCTGGGGTGTGGCCAGGGGTATGCAAGAACTCGATTTCAATATCACCAACTTTTAGGCTGTCTCCGGAATCTACTTGCACAATGTCCGAGTCGGATAACTCGGTTACTTTTTTCAGCCCCGGCACCTCCAACTTGTGGGCATAGACTTTCACCGGGTTCAAATCCATCAGTTTGGCGACTCCTTCTACCTCGTTGCCGCCGAAGGAACCGCCGACGTGGTCGGGGTGATAATGGGTCGCAAGAGCGCCTTTCAGCGTATAGCCCTTGTTGTTGATGTGATCCATAAGACTGGCAATGTCCCATGCCGGATCCACTACTACGACCTCATGACTGCCGCGGCAACCAATTAGATAAGTGAAGTTCTGCATCGGACCGATCTCGATCTGTTCAATAATCAGATCGCTCGGCTCCGCCCAATTTGCTTCTGCCATAACGCCTCCTTGTACAGATTAGGGTACATGAGCGGGCGAGATCGCACCAATTATGGCGATCGCCGGTACGGCACCCGAGCGAATTTTTACTAACGTCCGATTATGCGCAGTATTTGGCACTGGCATTGGCTATAGTGACGATATGAAACACAAAGAATATGTTGGTAATGGCGCTGCACCGGCGAGCAGTGGGCTGGTAACGGTCGAGTCAAACCAGCGCTTGTTCGCATTGCCAACGCCTGCGGTGTGCAAAAGTGCGCGGCAGAGCCGCGATCCAAGATTTGACGGTAGGTTCTTCATTGCTGTGCTAAGCACCGGCGTGTTCTGTCGCCCCACCTGTCCGGCACGCACCCCCGCGGAACATAATGTTCGCTATTTTGCCAATGCGGCGGCGGCCAGTGATGCTGGTTTTCGGCCATGTAAGCGTTGCCGTCCCGAAGACTCCTTACCCATGCCAGAATGGGTGCTGGGTAATCCACACATTGTCCGAGCGCTACGCTTTATTGATGCAGGTTTCCTCAACCAGCAGCCCACAGCTACTTTGGCACAACAGCTTGGCATCAGCGAACGGCATCTAGATCGGATGTTTGTTGCGGCGCTTGGGGCGACGCCCGCGTCTATTGCGCGTTTCAAGCGCGCGCAGTTGGCGCGCCAGCTACTTAGCACTGCGCTGCCATTGCACCGAGTAGCTGAGCATGCAGGTTACGGCAGTGTCAGCCAATTCAATCGAGAGGTAAAAAAGTTCTTTCACTTGGCTCCCAGCCAACTGCGTCAGGGCCGCGGCAGCGCGCAAGCGCCGATGACGCTGTCCTTGTTGTTGCCAGTGCGCCAACCCTATGATTTTGAATGGGTTTTCGACTACTTGCGCACCCGTGCTTTGACCGGGCTGGAGACAGTGCAGGATCACTGCTATACGCGCAGGCTTGCAGCTGGTCAGGGGAGTGTGGTGGTGTCTCGTGAGGGATCAAATTTGCGCGTGCACTTGCCCCTTGGCAGTGAGTCAACCCACGCGCTACTGCGTCGAGTCGTGCGCTTGTTTGACTTGGATGCAGACGGCGAGACTATTCATCGACATTTGAGCAAACATGCCGGGTTGAAACGCTGGGTTGGCCAGGCCCCGGGATTACGCGTGCCAGGTGCCTGGGATGGCTTTGAAACTGCAGTGCGTGCGGTGCTTGGGCAGCAGGTCAGTGTTGCTCGGGGAACAGATCTGGCAAATGAACTGGTACAGCGTTATGGCAGCGGCGACTTTCCGACGCCCCAGCAGTTGTGTGACCAGGAGGTTGCTGAGATCGGTATGCCGGGTCGTAGAGGTCGTGCGGTTAGCGCGCTTGCCCGTGCCGCCATGGATGGCACATTAGACTTTTCGGATCACGCTGACGCGGACACTCTTGCTACAAGGCTTGCATCGATTGCCGGGATCGGACCTTGGACGATCAACTATATAAAGCTGCGAGTGACCAAAGATCCAGATGCGTTCCCGCACAATGATTGGGTGGTATTGAAGCAACTGGCAACGACACCAGGGGATGCGAAAAAGCAATCAGAGGCGTGGCGACCTTGGCGCGCCTATGCGTTGATGTACATATGGTTTGCGGCAAAGCAGAGCAGAATCGGAAGTAATACCCAATGACATACTTTGCGACTATGCCCAGCCCAGTAGGAGAGTTGACCCTGTGCAGTAATGGGGCGGCGATCACGGGCTTATACTTCTCCACTGGCAGCAAAGCGCGCGCTGCCGAGTCAACCTGGCAGCGAGACGANGCGCGGTTGGCATCAGCTTTACGTCAAGTGCAAGAATACTTTGCTGGGAAACGTCAGCGTTTCGACCTACCGCTGGCGCCCTCCGCGACTGACTTTCAGAGCAAAGTATTAGACGCGTTACAANAAATACCTTATGGAGAAATCTGCAGCTATAAGGACATCGCCAACGCCATCGGTAATCCCAAAGCGGTGCGGGCGGTAGGCACTGCCAACGGCAACAATCCCATAGCCATCATTATCCCTTGTCACCGGGTAATTGGCAGTGACGGCAGCTTGGCGGGGTTCGGAGGGGGGCTGTCGGCGAAAAGATTTTTGCTCGATTTAGAATCTCGGAATGCAGATTTCGTCTTAAGTAACTAAATAGTTAAAAGAGNCGGTTTGGCAGCTCGACAAGTAGNAGAAAGTCGTTGAATCTTATTGACAAGTAACTATAAAGTTACCAAACGTATTCAAACGAACCCTGCCGTGCCTAGAAATGCTGAACTTACCCAGCAGCGGCTACTTGATAGCGCTGCCAACATCATCGCCCAAGGCGGCATAGCCGCCCTGCGCGTTGATCAACTCGCCGAGCGAGCAGGGGTAAACAAGCGCATGATTTATCATTACTTTGGTAACAAAGACGGTTTAGCACGTCGGGTGGTAGAACAGCAGATCGGTAAACTGTGTGCCGGACTGCCGCATATGAATGCAGATCTCGCCGGGTTTTTGCGTCGCGAATTTGCACCCGCCGTCGATATCCAAAGCACCCACAAACCAGATCCTGGCCAGCTTATGCAGGCAGCAAAGATCGTGTTGCGTGGATTCATAGACGGTAATGCAGCGGGTGGGCAATTGACTGGCAGCGATTGGCAGGCGTTGTTCTTACCGTTGTTGCGCTTGGCATTACCGGAAACGTTGCGACAACAGCAGCAAAGTGAGCGCTTACTTACAGACCAAAACCAAGTAAAAAGGCCACGATACAAGCTCAGCCCTGGTTTTAGGCCGACCTAGGATAGCTCTGTGGCTAGCGACAAGCGAAAACCGCGCGACCCACAAGACCTTCATTGCGCTTGCGGCGCTAGCTCCCCAGGGTCTTGGGCGGGCGGGCAGGGTCGATGTGTACGCTCATTGTCCTCAACGCAAGCACGCGATTGATGCCAAGCCGACGGCTCAGGGCCGCCCGGCCGACGCCGAGCGCCTTTCGGTCGACCTAATTGGCTTGCGAGGTGTTGCCGCTCTGGTGCACTCAGAGCAGCCACGAATTCTATAAAATCGTCATGACTAGTCTGCTGACTTACTCCAAGTATCTCCCTTAGGCTAGCGAGTTTTTGTGCTAGCTGCTTGACGTCAAAACTTTCCGCCGCCACCGCCGCTTGCACCGCGGCATGGGCGCTGCGAATATCGCGAAGCTGCAAAATGGCGCCGCGCCGTTGCTGCCGCAGCATTGGTAGTAAGGCGTCTTGCCGCTCTGTCGGCAAGGAGTGCGCCCACCGAGGCAATAAGCGCATTGGATCGGCACCTTGGACAAGCATTGCAGGCTTCATGCTCTGGCCGGCCAGGAATCCGACTACCGCCAGATTTATCGCAACTGACAGCCCAAGCAACGCCAATAGCAGTTTGTTAATTTTCATGGCGGGTCTTCCTCCTCTGCAAAGTCGCTATTGCTGGAAAATTCGCCCAAGGTCGCTTCTAGATTGTCCGCGTACACCCACAGGTAGTAACCATCGTCGGCTTCTTGAGATACGAAATCGCTGCTGTAACCAAGAAGAAACCCAAACAGCAAGGGCGCTAAAGCGCTGGCTACGCGCAACCAGCGCTGTTGTTTGGGTAATACCAGCAACAGTTCCTGCCACAATGAGCGCGCGGCCATGTCTTGTGCCGGTAGGCTTTGTA
>NHET02000094.1 GCA_002170355.2 Gammaproteobacteria bacterium TMED92 | reverse complement strand
TGACCTCTATGACAATACCGGTCGAGTTATTTACTTTGAGTACAAGTTGGTGATGGAATGATTTGACCCAAGGGTTTAGTGAACAAAAAGCCGGGGCAAGCCCCGGCTTTTTTCTGTCTATTCAAAAAAACGGCACCCAACTTAGTGCCTGCAGCGTCAATACAACCGTGCAAATAGCCGAGCACTTGGCGAGCATAACTAGGTTCTCCAATCTCTCCTTACGTTTCATTGCTCCACTAAAGACAGGCGTGGGTTCTTTACGAAACTGAGTCCCGACGTATTCAAGTGTTGAACAAACTCGGCTGCGGGTCGGCAGAACGTTTTGGCCATAGGCCGCATTACCACCTGGGCGATTATGGTTTCGGCTTTTGCGGTACTTTTGTTTTCGATTGCTTTTAGGCATGCCAGCAAGGTTGCGTCCTCCCCCACTAAGTGTGTGTTGGCGGAACAACAACCGATCTTTATCTGGCTGGTTGGCGTAACTGCGAGTAGCGTCATGTACTCGTCGAGTAGTTTTAGAGCTAGTNGGTAGCCAAAGTCTCCAAAGAGCTTCCCTAATGCAGTGTGTAGAGGCGTTTTTTTGCCTTATTGNAGAGGATCAAANGCGCACAGCGAACACTGAAAATTGACCAGCAACAGCAAGGTCTGCGACTTCCTGAGTAACTTGACGGGTCGGTAATTTGTCAGGCGTAACTTCGTACATGAAGGTTNTTGTTTGGGTTTTAACCTCTCTGAAAACTTAATGATAATTATTANTTCGACAAAAGATCACATCAGTGCTGGCCCTTTGTCAGGTATTTCAGCAAATATTTACTCGAGACGAATTGAATCCGAAACTTCGATTAATCCCATTGCTGGGCAATCAACCGCANAAGANTTATCAGCCCCCCTTAGTAGTTATTTGGTTCAAGCTCAGCGGGAACTCAGCTAGTTTGTGGCCAATNTNACCTNAGTAAATACGGTATTTGTAATAACGGTATCCGATATGTGAGTCCCAGGGCGCGACTGCAAAAGAGGCCGAGCAGCGACAAGTCTGGGTGGCATTGGCTTGGTGGATCGAAAAGAAAAATTCCGGTGTAAAAGGCGAGTGTCTACAAAATGGTAGTGAAACAGCATTGCAAATGCGAATTATTATCATTACAGTTCATGCCCCTCAATTGCTGGGTTGTTNAATGGNGAANAATCTTTTTCTGACGGCTGCGTTTGCCAGTGTCTGTGCGGTTAGTGCAGTTGCTGATGGCGGNGAAATGTTGGANGAGGTNACNATNATTGGCGATCGCGATGGTGTTCGCACGTTACTGGGNTCAGGTGCTTTGGTGGATTCAGATCAAATCAGTAACGAGGTGCTTGTGGATATTAACCAAGCACTAAGNACTGTACCTGGCATTTATATTCAAGAAGAAGACGGCTACGGCTTGCGCCCAAACATNGGTATTCGCGGCGCTACCTCAGAACGCTCCTCTAAAATCAGCTTGCTGGAAGATGGTGTGATGATCGCGCCAGCTCCCTACTCCAATCCCTCTGCGTATTACTTCCCCACTGCCGCGCGAATGCACGCATTTGAAGTGATAAAAGGCGCGCCTTTACTTCGCTACGGCCCGCACACAACTGGCGGTGTGTTGAATATGGTGTCGACACCTGTTCCTGANGAAGGGCGTGGTCGTTTGCGGTCGTTTGCTGGACAAAACGGCGAAGTCGACGTGCTCGCGAATTACGGTGNCACCTATGGAAATTGGGGTTACTTGATAGAAACGACCCAGCGCACTAGCGATGGTTTCAAAGACATCGACCGCGGTGGTGACACTGGCTTTAAGGTCTCGGATTACTTGGCGAAGCTGAGTTGGGAGGCAAATGGCCACAAGTTATTTATCAAGGCTCAGTACTCAGAGGAGACTTCTGACGAAACCTACCTNGGTCTAACGGACACGGATTTTGCGCGGAATGCGAATCGTCGCTATGGGCTTGTCNGCACCNGANCAAATGAACAANGANCACGAAGGCTATATGGCNTCNTACAGCACNNANCTNGCAGANAATGTNGNNNTGTCNNTNACTGCNTANCTNAATAAGTTNTCNCGNGATTGGTTCAANNTAAGNGGCGGTGGNGCTTTGATCGCTGCAGCCAATGCTGGCGATGCGGNGGCTCTGGGTGTGTTGCATGGTTCCACCGACAGGGCCAAGCTGAAGTACAAGCACAATAANCGCAGCTATGAGTCCAGTGGCGTTGAAGTGAATTTCGACATTGGCTGGAACAACCATGAGCTGGCAGTTGGNGTACGNTCTCACGGCGACGAAATGGATCGTTTCCAGCCCCAAGAAGTCTTCGACCAAGTGAACGGACGCCTGGAATACGTCNACACCATCGCGCCCACGGGCAGCAACAACCGTTNTGAAGAGGCAGATGCCAGGTCGTTTTGGGTGACCGATGACTGGCAGGNTTCGGAGNAAATGAACGTCAATTTGGTGCTGCGCTATGAAGACGTTGCGACCAGTCGCCGTCAATTCGCAGACACGGCTCGAGCGACTGCACCAAGCATTCGGTCTAACAACACCAGCCTTTGGTTGCCCGGGGCATCTGTTGGCTATCAATTGAATGACAACGTGTTGCTGATCGCGAGTGCGCACAAGGGATTCTCGCCGCTCGGAGGGGGTGCTAAAGCCAACGAAAAACCTGAAACCAGCTATAACTACGAGGTCGGTCTGCGCTACGTCGGTGAGTGGTTTGCAGAAGCCANTGCGTTTTACAGCGACTTCANCAACAAGGCCGAAAACTGCTCCAATGCCTCGCCTTGTAGCGACGGTTCTACNTCAGGATCCTTTGTTACCGGCGAAGCTGTGATTCAAGGCTTAGAGCTACAAGTGGGCAGCATGCTGAATTTGGGCTCTGCAGCCAGCNTGCCTTTTGATNTGGCATACACCCGCTCCAGTGCTGAAATCAGTAACAGCAACGAAAACTTCAACAGTGGCGACCGCCTTGCTTCAGTACCGGAACAAACCTTGAGTCTGCGAGCAGGGCTGATTCTCGATTCGGGCTGGGAAAACTATGCCTCTATCAAATACCTTGATGAAATGTGCGTAGCAGTGGGATGTACCGGCGCGCTGCCCAACTATGATGAAACGGAAAGCCTCATNAGCATGGATTTGGTTAGCCATTACCAATGGAGTGATGCGTTGCAGCTGTTCGCAAAAATCGAAAATCTCGCAAACGAGCAAGTGCTCATAGCGCGCACCCCAGACGGCGCACGACCGAACAAAGGCCGAACTGCGTCATTAGGCTTTGAATTAACGTTCTAGGTGAGTCCTCGCAACCGAACACGGCCATAACGNATCNGCGAGGATGACAACTGTGTAGGGGATCCCCAGAGGATTCAATCGGTNTCGGGTCTTGCATATTCCATCCCGGTGAATTTGCGGACCGGGCTAAATTTGCTGGCGGGGGNCGCCTGTTCCGTGGTTCTGGGGTATGTTATGCAGCCGCGAAATTAACCAAGAAGTGGACAGTTATGAGCGAAGCAATAGACACNGAAGCCACTGCGCAGTTCAAGCGTCCTGGCACCGAACAAGACGACGTGAAGGGCGCGATCCCCTCCGCTTATTCCGTTCCTCTAGAAGGAATCAACCCGGTTTGGAATCGACTGTTTGCAGAAAACAAGAGCCTCGAATACCTAGAGCGTTTGCGCCGAGAAGACCCCGTACATTTTAATGAGAGTCAAATCGCTGGCCGGTACTGGTCGTTGACAAGCTATGAAGACATCAAAGCTGTCGACACAGACCATCACAATTTCTCTAGCGCACATGGGATCACGCTTGGATTCCCCATTGATCAGCCGCTTCCGGAAGGCGCGTTAGACGTTAAGTTGTTCATTGCTATGGATCCTCCGAAACATGACGTGCAACGACGCACCGTTTCCCCAGTAGTCTCCACACGCAACCTGGCGGGTATGGAAGCGCTTATTCGGGAGCGTACCGGTAACGTGTTGGATTCGCTGCCAATAGGCGAAACATTCAATTGGGTCGACAAAGTGTCTATCGAGTTAACCACGCAAATGCTGGCGACTCTGTTCGATTTTCCTTTTGAAGAACGACGTAAGTTGACTCGTTGGTCGGACGTTGCGACTGCCGTGCCCGGCGCCGGCATTGTAGAGACCGAAGAGCAGCGCCGCGAGGAACTGCTGGAGTGCTTAATGTACTTCACCAATATATGGGAGCAGCGAAAGGTTAACCCNACNGGCGANTTTGTCTCTATGTTGGCGCACGGTGAAGAAACCAAGGACATGGAGCCATTGGAATTCTTGGGTAATCTGATTCTGTTGATTGTTGGTGGCAACGACACCACACGTAACTCAATGAGTGGTGGTGTGCTGGCGCTGAATCAGTTTCCTGCAGAATACGATAAGTTGCGGGCGGATCATGCGTTGATCCCCAACATGGTCGCTGAAATTATTCGTTGGCAAACACCGCTCGCATACATGCGTAGAACTGCAAATACAGACTGCGAGATTCGTGGCAAGCAAATCAAAGCGGGCGACCAAATCTTAATGTGGTATCTGGCTGGTAACCGCGATGAGTCGGTGTTCGAGCGCGGCGAGGACTTGATCATCGACCGCAAGAACGCACGAAACCATTTGTCGTTCGGTTTTGGCATCCATCGTTGCATGGGTAACCGCGTNGCAGAGTTGCAATTGCGGGTACTGTGGGAAGAGATTATGAAGCGCTTTGACAATGTTGAGGTGGTGGGAGAACCAACTCGCACGTTCTCATCATTTGTCAGAGGTTATACCGATTTGCCGGTACGACTGCACAAGCGCGGCTAATCCAATTTGCCAGGACTGACTGCAGTCCGAAATCTTTGATGATCTAAGCCCCCGCTTCCTAGCGGGGGCTTTGTTTCATCCCCTGGTTTGTAACAAGGCGATTTGCGTGACCGACTTTATTTCTCGTGGTTTAGCGGTAGTTGTTTGGGGCGTATTTTTGTGCGGTGGTGCGGCAGTCAGTCACGCGGCACCGGAGCNTGCAGCGAAAGCNCTNCTGGAATCGCCNCGAGTCGACGGTNTTGTTTTAGGTGACGAAGCCTGGCAAGGCGCTGAAGCGGCTACNGGATTCCTGCAGGTGAGGCCCAATGAGGGCCAACCCGCCAGTCAGCGCACAGANGTTTTTGTCGGTTATACCGAGGACGCGTTGTACATCGGTGTGGTGTGTTACGACGAGGACCCGAGCAAGCTCATTATCTCTGACAGTCGGCGTGATTCAGATCTCGGCGAAGTNGACAGTTTNAAAGTCATCATCGATTCTTTTCTTGATCGCCAGAACGGCTTCATTTTCGGTACCACACCAGGAGCNGTGGAGTTCGACGGTCAAGTCGTGAAGGAAGGCTCTAGCCGATTCGGCTCCGGTGGCGGCGGCTTCAATCGCAACTGGGATGCCTCTTGGGTCGTGCAGGCACAAGTTAGCGACGTGGGCTGGAGTGCCGAATTTGCGATCCCGTTCAAATCTCTGCGCTACGGCAGCAAAGANATCCAAGATTGGGGTATTAACTTTGAGCGCAACATTGCGCGCACCGACGAAACCGCATACTGGGCGCCGCTAGGTCGTCAGCACAACTTGTTTCGCGTGTCCGAAGCGGGGACATTGCGTGGCATAAGCACGCCAAAACAGCGTAATTTGNAGGTAACGCCATACTTACTTGGTCTGTCTGAGCGGGGCGGAGTTGCAGCAAATAACAGCGACATGGATTGGGGGTTAGATGCCAAGTATCTGATTACGCCGAGCTTATCGCTGGACCTGACCTACAACACCGATTTCGCCCAAGTTGAGGTAGATGAGCTGCAGGTGAATCTTGACCGGTTCAGTATCTTTCTGCCGGAAAAACGCCCGTTTTTTTTGGAGAATGCGGGGCAGTTTTCTGTTGGCAGCCCAAGAGAAGTGGAGCTGTTTTTTAGTCGACGTATTGGTATCGGGGACGANGGTGTGCAACAACCNATAGATGGTGGTGTGCGGCTGTCTGGCAAGGTCGCTGCGGCGACGAACGTTGGTTTATTGCACATGCAAACTCAGGCCATAAACGGTCTTGCCAGCGATGNNTTCTCGGTAGCCAGAGTAAGTCAGGAACTGGCGAACCGTTCGTCGGTGGGCGCAATTTTTGTTAGGCGCGAGGGCGACGCAGACAACGATTACAACAATACCTATGCGGTCGATGGCCGCTGGGGCATTGGTGATGAGCTAACGGTGTCTGGGTATNTGGCCCAGACTGAGACCCCAGGTCGGCAGGGCGACGACATGGCCGGACGAATTCGTTTCAGTCACAACACCGAATCTTGGTCAAACAGTGGTGGTTACACCAAAGTTGGAAAAAACTTTAATCCCGAGGTCGGTTTTTTACGACGCACAGATTACGAAAAAGTCCAGTTTTCTATCTTCCATCGTCGACGGCCAGAAGATTTTTGGGGGCTTTTTGAGTTGCGGCCACATATGTACCACCGTAGCTTTTTTGACAACGAGGGTTACTACGAGTCGGGATTCACTCATGTTGACAATCACTGGGAATGGCGCAATGGCTTGGAGATACACACTGGCATCAACTTTACTCACGAAGGTGTTCGTACACCGTTCCAGATAAATGAAGGCACCTATATTTTGCCCGGCGACTACGACCACAAAGAGTCCCAACTGGTGTTTATGAGTGACCGGCGCAAACCCTTATACGTGTCGCTAACATCGAGAATGGGCGGCTTCTATGGCGGTGACCGCAATGCCTTGGAAACCAAAGTCAATTTCCGCTGGGGCGATGCGTTTACGTCGGCGCTAACGTGGAGTCACAACGACATCGAATTGGCCGCTTTTGCCGCAGACGGGGTTAATCCGGCCAGCGTTGGCGACTTCACAGTCAACGTGGCGCGGTTGCGGATGTCGTATTCATTTACACCGAAAATTCTTTTGCAGGCGCTGGTTCAATACGACGATCGCTCAGATCTAATAGCGACCAATTTGCGTTTCTCTTGGCTACAGGCGGCGAACGCGGGGCTTTTTCTGGTTTACAACGAGGTTGATGACGACAGTATCGTGGGTGGCATGGAAAAACGTCGAGAAATCGCGCTCAAGTATTCGCGCATAATAGACGTATTGCGCTAGCGGCTTTTTATTCCTCGAAGTGAACCAAAATCCCGGCGTTGGCGATCACCAAGGTATCGCTGCCGTCCGCGGAATCAATGTCCATGCCTCCCATACTTGGCTCTACCTTAACGCTGCCGTAGGGCACTTGCGCGGCGACTTGTTCGCAGTCGACCCGATCGGGTTCGGCAACGCCAATCTTCACGGTTATATGCATGTCGTTATGTGACTTGCCTAACGCTTTGAAAAAGTTCAACGATGAATGGCGTAGCGCGTCTGACACGGCGCGGCATGCAGCTTTTGTGTAGTCGCCGCCGTGAACGTCGACGCCCATACCCATTTCAGTGATGTACCTTACTTTTGCCATATTGATATCGTTAGTCTATTTATTGTTGAACTGAAGTGCGACTGCTACCGTGCGGTCAATGAGTTCATCCACATCTGCCGTGTCAGTGCCAGCTAACGAGAGTCCCACCTTGCCAGCCCAAGGTTCAACCCAAAAACTAGGTATTTGTTTGTCTTGCAGACCCCATAGTGCGCCAACGGTCGCGCCATTGCAGTCGGTATCCAGACCAGCAGCAACCACATCGCCAATAGCCGCACTAAAGTCGTCTGGGTGGCTCAACAGAGCCCATACCACTAGCGCCAAGTTGTTTACTGTGTGCACCACGCTAAGGTCAGGATAACGCGCGCGAATAACTGTGCCACCGTCGGCCTGACCCGCAAGTGTTCGCGCCAGCGTTACCGCTGTGGCGCAATCACTATCGGTTGGGATATAGCTTAGGCTGCGCTCGAGCGCTTCCTCCAATGACTCGCACACTGGAATCAGCGCACCCCACACAGCAACCAGCACCGCGCCATAGATTCCTTCATTTTGATGGGACAATTGAGCATCTTCAGTGACCAGTCGCGCCGCGAGATCCGCGTTGCCAGGACACACCCAGCCATAAACATCGGCCCTGATCTGGGCGCCAATCCAATCGTTGAACTGATTATCAGCGCATTGCAGCAGATCAAAACCTGGATCGCGGCCCTCTGGAAACCACTCGTGGGCGTTATTCAATAGGGTGCGGTAGGCGGCACGTTCGGCAGTAAATGTGCTGGCCACAGGCAGGAACTTCATCCAGGTTCTGGCAACGTCAGCAGTACTCAGCTGGGCGCCAAACTTTTCAAGCATTATCAGTGCGAGCGTCGAATAGTTGATGTCGTCGTCAGGCCAGCTCTGCTGAAGATTTCCGGCACAGCAGCGTCGGTCGATTAAATCTGAAGCATGGCTTTGGTCATAGGGAATATAGTTGCGCAGTGGCAGCGCGTTTACATTATGCAGATATTGCTGCAAGGCTTCGGCACCCTCGCGCATGGAGAACATCTCTACCGCTTTACCTAACATGCAGCCTGAAATTCGGCCTTGCCAGGCGCGTTGCAATCGCGCGTTTAATTGTTGTGTGTCGGTCATAGATTTGTCTCTCCAAATGCAGATGAACATTGAGCCATTTGTTATGAAATTTTTGAAGCCTTGGAGGGGATATTTTGGCTATTATCCGCGCCCCATATTGTGCGCTGTCGGCGCGACTGGTATCTGCAAAGGACGATTATGACAAGTGAATTGACAATTCTGGACGGTGGGATGGGTGGCGAGCTCATTCGGCGTGGCTTTCCATCTGGCGGGCTGTGGTCTGCGAAAGCGCTCATTGAAGAGCCTGCGACAGTGAAAGCGGTGCACCAAGATTTTATTGACGCAGGTGCGCAGGTGATCATCACAAATTCCTACTCGACCATTCCCAGCTACCTGGCAAAGGAGGGTATGGAATCTCGCTACTTAGAACTTACCAAGGTGGCAGCCGAGTTAGCCCGCGAAGTAGCGTCACAAGCCCANAGTAANGTGCGCGTAGCTGGTAGTCTGCCGCCTCTGAGCGAGAGTTATCGACATGACTTGGTGCCGGAAGATACTGCAGCGCGGCCAATATACGAAGCGCTGGTAGCAGCGTTGTCTGATCACGTTGACTTNTATCTGTGCGAGACCATGTCGTCGGTTCGTGAGGCGGTGAACGCAGCGGCGTCTGCGCGCAAAGTCGATCCGCAAAAGACCTTGTGGGTGGCGTTAACGCTAGCTGATGAGCCAGGTGGGGGATTGCGTAGCGGTGAAACCATGCAACAGCTAACTGCCGCACTAGCACCTTACAATGTNGACGCTATTTTATTTAATTGCACAGACGCCAATGCTATTTCCGTGGCTTTAGAGCAAATCGCGCCGCTCACTGACAAACCAACGGGCGCCTACCCTAACCGGTTTCATGTACCTGCGGGTTGGACGTTAGACAACGAGGTGAAAACTCTACCCACCGAGATGACCGTAGAGCAGTATTTGGGGTTTGTAGCTACATGGCGCCGATCTGGTGCCAGTATTATTGGTGGTTGCTGCGGCATAGGCCCTGAGTTTATTGCCGCCTTGTCTGCCTAACGGGAGGTATTTGCTATGGCGATTCCGGTCATTTTAGACACCGATATTGGAACCGACGTTGACGATGTGTGGGCATTGGCGTTTTTGTTGCGTTGCCCAGAACTAGACGTGCAATTGATCACAACGTGCACAGGTGATACCCAACATCGAGCGGCCTTGGTGGCCAAGTTGCTAACTGTTGCCGGCCGTGATGATGTGCCGGTTGGTATTGGTTTACCACTAGATCCGGCGCCATTAGGACACCCCGGCTGGTTAGCAGACTATGATCTCAAGTCCTATAACGGACCAATTCACAGGGACGGTGTCGGCGCCATTTGCGACACGATTATGAACAGCGCTGAGCCGGTTACAGTAATCGGTATCGGGCCACTGCCGAATATTGCTGCAGCCTTGGTGCGCGAACCGCGTATTACGCAAAACAGTCGTTTTGTCGGTATGCATGGTAGTTTGCGGCGCGGATATTTGGGCGCGCCCAAGGCGATGCGCGAATACAACGTCAAGCAACACGCATTGTCTTGCCAAGCGGTGTTTGCAGCGCCGTGGCATAAGACCATCACACCTCTCGATACTTGCGGGAACATTATGTTAACGGGCGAACACTTTGCTGCGGTGGCACAAAGCACCTCACCGTTGGCTCAGGCGGTTATAGCCAATCATCAAGAGTGGTTTGAGGTCGCATCGAGTTGGCCCATGTTGGGCGACTTGTTGAAGGCTATGGATCCTACCCAGCAGTCATCGGTGTTATACGATTGTGTTGCTGTGTATTTGGGTTTCTCTCAGCAGGGTTTAGGCGTAGAGACGCTGAACATTACGGTTACCGATGACGGCCGCACGTTGATAGAAGATGGCGGCCACTCAGTGGATTGCGCCACTGAGTGGACCGATTTAGACGGTTTTTACCAGTTACTCAGCGCGCGCCTGGCGTAGAGCTACTATCTTGGATGCGCTGCTCGCGGCGTAACAACTGGCTGCTCATGGCGTTGTATCGATCAGCGCGTGCTACCGGTCGGCTGTAACTGCGCTCATGCCCCAGTGCCATTTCTTGCGGATTGAGCGGATCAAATTCAGCCCAAGCGGGCAGCGCTGCGCTGTTTGGATTTCCGGTCTTGGCGAAGTTGCTCCAATAGCCTTGCATTTGCTCCACCAGTTCATCGTCTCTAGCGTCTGTTGGCCAAAATGGAATGAAGCCCCCAAATAGCGGGTTAAGCTCCAACGCATGGGTCGCGCCAATTGTCTCGTTGTCACTGGCCGGGCGTCGTTCATAAAAGTACAGGTAAGTTGGGCTCTGGCCGCGGCTGTGTCGTTGTGCCATGTAGTAAGCATGGCGACCAAACCAGCTGTCACCCATAAGTTGTTCCGCCGCCCCAACAACATCGTTGTCGTCATCGACGGAGTAATGTAACGCTACGGTATCTGCGGCTTCCGCGAATTGTTCGGTTAACAGTTGATCCCAGTCATCGAGGGTCTGTGGTTGTTGCATTTCCGTGCTGCCATCGATGGGAGACATGCCAAAGTAGTACAGCACGGAGCCTTCATCAGCATTGCTGCCCACCATCAATGGCACCGCAGCTTGTTGATTTGCGGAGAACACCCGAGCTGTGGCCTCAGGTAGAACGTATCCGTCAATCTGTGGGTGCAGCGTGGCAACGATATCTTCATCCGTGGCAACCTTAATCAGCTGCTCGGTACTCAGATTGCGCATGGCGGCGATCTGGCCGGGGCCATCGAGNCCTAGAATTTCCCCTGCCCGCAGGCCAGCGTCTTTGCCGCTCATACGTTCGTAAGCTTCATCTGTTGACTGAAACTGATAAAAGCCAGAACCACTTTGGGCAATGGCTTTGTGGAACAACCCGCGAGCTAAAGGAGATGCCATTAGTTGCCCAACTGAATGAGCGCCAGCTGACTCACCGAAAATGGTCACATTGTTGGGGTTGCCGCCAAAGGCACTGATATTTTCTTTAACCCAACGAAGAGCGGCTATCTGATCGAGCATGCCATAGTTTCCGGTGCTGCCGTTGGCGTCCTCTGCAGCCAGTTCGGGGTGAGCAAAAAAACCATACAACCCCAGACGATAATTGATTGTTACCAGCACGACACCGCGGTTAGCGAAGGTCGTTGAATCGTAATTCCGTCCGCCAGAGCCGTACTGATGGCCTCCNCCGTGGATCCAAAACATTACCGGTAGTTTTGCGTCAGTTTGTACATCAGGACTTACCACGTTCAGCGTCAGACAATCCTCGTCGACGGCTAGATCTGCGAAACCTGCGAATGTCGTAACGGCCCATTGGCCAAATGAGGACATACCCGAGCCCTCCGTCAACATCGTTAGAAACTCTGAATTGCCGGTATCGGTGATTTGCCAACATGCAGGTCCGTACTCGGTGACCGGTAAAACATTCTCCCAAGGCTCCGGTGGCTGGGGGGCGCGCCAGCGCAGATCGTTTACCGGTGGTGCGGCATACGGGATGTCGCGAAAGACAGCGGTTTCATCAAGCTCAATGCCTTGCACAGGTCCATAGGTAGTCGTTATCACAGTGGTTTTTGAATCGGCGCAGCCGCCAAGCCACAGCGCGCAACAAGTCANTGCGAGTAGGGCAGTTACTTTAATGTTGNACATAGCTTCCCCTCTTTTTTGGTTTGGTTCAGGTTACCTTAAGGTAAAGTGACTGAAACAGAGTTGGTAAACAAGGAGAGAGGAATGCGTAATCAACAGGTTCTGATCGACAGCTTGCCTCAAGGCAAGCTCAGCGCGGGCAATTACCGCTTAGCCGAAACNGAGATTGNCGCACCCAAGGCAGGGGAAGTTCTGGTCAAAACCACGGCNTTTGCCATCACCGCGGGTACCCGAGCAGGTTTACAGGGCAGTGCCAGNTACGCTGGTGCACCCACCACGGGCGTGGTTATGAACAGCACAGGTGTTGGCGAGGTGATCGAGAGCACTGTCGAGGAATTCAGTGTTGGCGATGCGGTCGTTGCTCCTACTGGTTGGCAAACCTTGTCACNGCATGAGGCGCAAGCGTTAACCAAGATTGATCCTTCGCATAANCCGGTCGATTACCTTGGGCCCATGGGTGTAAATGGTTTGACTGCGTATTTCGGCCTGCTGCAAGTAGGCCAACCGAAAGCCGGGGAGACCGTCATGGTCTCTGCCGCGGCAGGATCGGTGGGCCATTTGGTCGGTCAAATGGCTCGCATACAGGGTTGCCGAGTCGTGGGTGTCATGGGCAGTGAAGCCAAGGCGCAAGTGCTGACAGAGCAACTCAACTTCGACGCTGCAGTGAACTATAAGGATGCGAACTATCGGCAGTCGTTAAAAGCTGCGACCCCCGATGGTGTCGATGTGTACTTTGATAACACTGGCGGCATGATTCTCGGCTCGGCGCTTTTTCGAATGAATGTCGGTGGCCGCATAGCGTGTTGTGGCGTGGTATCGCAATACGACACGGACTCACCGGAACCTGGTCCGCGCGGTATCCCAGGATTACTGGTTAACAAACGGCTGACCATGCAGGGTTTTTTACTATTTGACTATGCCAAGCAATATCAAGCCGCGCGCCAGCAAATTCATGCCTGGCTGCAGTCTGGCGAATTGATCAGCTTAACTGACGAAGTAGAGGGCCTTGCAGCCGCACCTGAAGGTTTCGTAGATCTGCTGGCTGGCGGTAATGTTGGCACTCGCATTGTCAGGCTCTAGCGNGCATCTGAACAACGATTAAGCGTCGGTTATTCTGGGTATGCATGCGCTAGACCTGTTGGTGGTACTGGCGGTGATGGTAGCCGTCACCTACTTGGGGCACCGGCTCAGCGGCAGCATCACCAGTCGCCGAGGCTTTTTTCAGGCTGATGGTTCGCTACCGTGGTGGGCGGTATCCGCGAGCATAATTGCCACGGTAGTCAGTGCTGTCACCTTTGTTTCAGTGCCGGCGGCGGTCTTTGCGGATGGCGGTGATCTTACCTACTTCCAAGTCATTCTCGGTTTAGCGGCAGGCAAGGTTGTGGTTGCCAGATTGCTCGCTAGACCGTTTTACTTAAGCCAAGGCGTTAACACCAGTTACGAGTACATTGGCGCGCGAATCGATGCGCGAACTGGTGAGTTTTCAATGTACCTAGGCCTGTTGCTGAACTTAATCAATTCTGCGGTCAAGCTGTTAACAGCCAGCTTAGTGCTAGACGTAATTAGTGGTTGGGGTCTGCCTGGGTGTGCCTTGTTTGTGGTTGCCGTGAGCATGCTTTGGAGCGCGCTAGCCGGCATCAAGACGGTAATCTGGACAGACTTTCTGCTGTTCGTGCTTTTCTCCCTAGGCGCTGTATTCGCGCTGGTCTTTGTTAGCTTAAACATCCAACAAAGCATTCCCGATGCGTTTGTTTGGCTAGACGAAGAAGCCAAATTGGTATTGTTCGACTTTGACACCGATCCAACGAAGCGCTACACCATTTGGGCGGGAGTTGTCGGTGCTGTGGGTTTAAGCATTGCGCAAGCGAGCACTCAGGGTACTTGGCAGCGCGTGCGTGCATGCCGCAGTGCAGAGGAGGCACAGAAGGCGTTTGACGTAGCGGCGCTGTTTTACGCTGTGCACGTTGTTATTCTGGCCGTGGGATTGGCCCTCGCGGTGTTTTATGGCGAGCGGGGTGTGGCGCCAGAACTTGCGCGACAGTTGGTCGACTCTCCTGATCGAATATTTCCTTACTTCATTGTCAACGAATTGCCCGTCGGGGTGTCTGGGTTGTTTATAGCGGCTATTTTTGCCGCAGCAATTTCCACCTTGGACTCGGCACTGGCTGAAAGTTCTGATCTCACTGTTAACCACATTTATCAGCGCCTGGTTCCACAACAGGCGGAATCACATTATCTGCTGATGTCGCGGTTGTTCATGGCGGTATGGGGTCTGTTGTTCTTCGTCGCGGCAATGTTTTTTAGCCGCTATCAGGGGGTTGGCCTGTTGGAGCTAACGTTCAAGTTACCCAACTATTTTTATGGCGCTATATTCGCCAGCATAGTGCTGGCACGTTACGCCATAGGTCGGTTTTCAACCATTATGTTGGGATTCGTTCTGGCGACCATGAGCGTTTTGCTCATGTCCTCCTACGGCATAGCCTTCTTCTACTGGTGTCCAGTCTCTGGCGTGCTGATGGTCAGCGTTGTATGGACACTTGATCGCCGCGGCTGGGAAGCTACCGGTGTGGTGCGCAGCTAACAATCAGTTGAATTGTCGTTGCTGGCCGGGGGATCGTGGCGTAGCCATGATGGGCCTTTTGTCTGGCGTGTAACGCCGCGAGCGTTGTCCTTTTTCACTGGTGTCTGAGCGTCTAGGACTCTGCCGCGGGCGCTGGCCTTTGTCTGCGCCGCTAGCTCGCTCGCCGCGTTGGTTCCCGAATATAGGTTGATTAAACGCGTCCACATGATGATGCCGGGATGATCGTCGCTGTCTTCGGTTGGCGTCGGTATTCCAGTGCTTAATGCGATTTTTGGTGCTTTTGATCCGCTGTCTCGGCACATGGGCGTGTGCTCTATGGCCCTTATGAATGCGTTGGTGATGCGGCCGCTGCCAACGTTTGGTACGCGGCGGAGAGGTCATGTGGTGGCCCCAGCGGTGGTCTTGCCAAGACAAAAACACACCGCCACTTATTCCCCAAAGCGGATCGCTCCAGAAAGGGTCGCGCCAAAATGGGTCGTTGCGGAAGTGGCTTGAGCGGTGAGGATCAAAGCGACTNGAGGAACGATAGACAATAGGGCGTTNGTGAGTGCGATGGCGCACGCTTGGTATCGTGGCGTGGTGGACGATGACAGCCGGTTGGGGCTGATAGTCTGGGATATACATGACCTCGGGGTGACGTTGACGAATACGCACAAAATCATTTTGCCTCTCAACCACAATATGTTGGTTGTTGGTTAGCACTTGACTCTGCAAGGCNTGGCGACGAAATGCCTGTACCGCTTCGAGTACCTCTGCGTTTTGTTCGAGCACTGCGCGATGCAGGTGTTGAGCCCATTGCAGATCTTGGTCAAAGCGCTCAAGCGCCTGAGGATAATGAGTCAGAGCGATAACGCTCGGATGCCAGTCAGATTCATAGTCAAGGGGTGCACCGCTATTGCGCTGCTCGTTTACCCGGCGGGCCGCGCTGATAGCCTGTAGAGGATGAGCCGCGGCACTCAGTACCAAGGCTAACAAGTCGTCGGAATACAGAGCGATAGGACCGATGAGATTTTGCAACTGGATTGNGTTAAAGGCGGTCTTGCGGGCTGGTTCCGCAACGTCAATTGCAACTGCAGGGAGCGGTTTAGTCGCTGCACTTGCCGCTACGGTCTCTGCATGCAGTAACCAGATTGCTGCGATGATGATCAGCAAGGGTGAGACCCGAAACAAACTACGCAAAACGTAAATAGATTCGGTTTGCTGCAATAGTCTACGTTGGCGCATGACGAAGTTTCCACTGAAGGTTNACTGAGCATAGTTGCCCAGACCTGAACGGAACCTTAACGAGCGCGTGTTAGCGACGCGGAAATTTGATTAGCTTCAACCGTCGAGGCGTCGTTGCTGGCGCTAGCGCTTGTACCCNCTGGTANAAAAAGTCGGTGAGTGCNTGACGCGATTCACAATGCTCAAGCGCCGACCAAGGAAGTGGCTCGCCGATTTCTGCAGGTACGTCTTGGCCGAATTTTTTCAACACTTCGTTGAGCAGCAGCGCCATACGCAGTGGCTCGGCGACGTGGGATGCCACATGAAAGCGCCGACTGTTCTGGCCATGAAAATATACAGGTACCACGGTGGCTTTGGCGTCGCGAATGAGTTTGGCGGCGAAAGTGGTCCATGGAGCATCTACCACACGGCCAAAGCCCTTGCGATTTGCAGTGGATACCAAACCTGAAGGAAAAATAAGGATCGGAATGTCCTGGTTCAGGTGTTCCAAAGCCAAACGTTTGGCGTGGATATTGTTTTTGAGTGCGGTTTTGCTCTCGCGAAAATCGATGGGTAAGAAGTACGGTGCCAGATCACGGTCCTGGCACAGTAAGGCGTGAATCAAAATGCGGAAGTTGCCGCGCGCTTGCAATGCCATTTTGCATAGTGCCATGCCATCGACAACGCCAAACGGGTGATTCGCGACAAAAACCAACGGCCCCTGCTTGGGGATTTTGGCGATTTGCGTAGAGTCAAATTGCGGTCGTATCTCTGTGGCCGCGAAGGCCGCATCAAAAAAGTCCTCAACGCTAAAGGGTTGGCGTTTGAGTTGGCGATAAATGGCTTCGATTTTGCGCCGTCCGAACATCACCTCAACACTGGTGATGAACTGCCGGATTAACCAGGGATCGTCGGGTTGTACGTAAGAAATACGCGGGTCGTCGCGAAGATAACTTTCAAACTTTGGGTCGAGTTGGGTCTGGCTCATAACTGCAACCTCGCATATTGCGACTGGGGAGCGATGGGTAGGATGTTCATTTATTACGCGCGGAAATGCTAGACGCCCATTGTGTCGGTTGTGTTATGNATNGTTACAGCTTGTGGGGCTCTGGCAACTAGCGGTTTTGACTACGACATATACGCGGNNTNTTNCNCTAGNNTGGGCGCAAGGGACAGAAGCAAGGGGCAGAAAAAGGCNTTGAAACACTGTTTTTTAATGCCCCGTCGAGCACCTTTCCCGCGGGCGAGCGCTTGTTCATTCAAAGCGTGCGCAAATACGCCGAGCAGATTTCCGATGCAGAACTCCGGGCCAATGTTGAGCGCTTTGTTAGCCAA
>NHET02000038.1 GCA_002170355.2 Gammaproteobacteria bacterium TMED92 | reverse complement strand
CCGCCCTGGGTCGCAGCTAACTCAAATATATAGGGGTGATCAGTGAACGGGTTTTTCAAATTAGGGTGATTTTCCAGCTCACCAAAGTTGTGTCCAAACGCAACATGCTGCTCTGGACTAATATTTTGACCGGGGAAGAACAGTACTTTGTGTTCCGTGAGTAGCGCTTTTATGTCCTGTATGTCGCTGTTCGTCGTGGTCGTTAAGTCCGTGCCACTCACTTCCGCCCCTAGCGCCCCTGCCAATCTTTTGATCTGCCATTGGTTCGCCATGTTCTCTCCTCCTTTCTCTGTCGCCATTTCGCGCAACGTAATCCCGCGTTATGCGCTCGCGATCATCACATCGTCGCTAACATCGCGCACGAATAGCGGCTCAATCCCGTGTTCTACAACATCTTTTTCCATCGCCGCAACATCGACCGCCTGACGCGGCGCGGCCGCCGCGTGCAGGATCATCTCTAGCAGCGTGGCATCGCTGCTGGTATTCAAAAACAATCCTGGGCGCGCCAGCACAAAATCTACGGCTCTTTGTAACGCACCTGAGTCGCGTAACGGCCGATACCAACTAAGCCGCCGTTCTGCATCGTCATCGTTCCAACGCCGCGCGGCAATACTCTTAATGGTTTGCATGGCCACTCCGCGTCGCATACACAACTCGTATAGCGCCTCAAAGTCTGCAGCGTACTCGGGGTTCTGCATCATCACAAAGCTGTACGGAACCAGTATGGAGTCAAATGGATATGTCTCTAGGCTCTTAATGTGCATAGCAGGCGCGTAAGTGCCGTGTCCTGTCACCCCTATAAACCGCACCAGCCCTTGTGCTTTTGCCTCCACTAACGCCTCTAATGCACCACCCGGTGCCATCGCCGTTTGCCAATCGTCTTCATGGGTCAGATTGTGCAGCTGAATCATGTCTATGTGCTCAACCTGCATACGCTCTAACGATGCGTGCAGCTGCGCTTTGGCTTTTGCTGCGGTGCGATGTCCTGTCTTAGTGGCGACAAACACGTCTTTGCGATGATGAGCCAACCACGGCGCCAAACGCAGCTCCGCCTCGCCATAACTTGCTGCGACATCAATGTGATTGACACCAAAGCTGGCCATCAGGTCCAAGGTACGATCTGCACGCTCTTGCGACATCGCGCCTAATGCTGCGGCACCAAAAATTGCGCGGCTACTGTTGTGGCCTGTGCTGCCGAATGGGGCTTGTTCTATGCTGTGGCTCATTCCATGACCTCCGTAATTAATGCGCTAATATACGCACATGGATATTGCTCAATCATCCTTTACTGCATGGAGTGCAAGCAAGCATTGGTTGCACCAGGGTGAGGGTGTGTGTGGCGCATTGATGCATGCGCGCACAACTACTTTCGCGGCATGGCAACCATGAGCGCCGTGGTTTGCTGGAACTGCGGGCGTGATCTGGCGGATATTCCGCGCCCTATTAGCCGTCACAACAATTGCCCCGAGTGCTTTAGCGATCTGCATTGTTGCCGTATGTGCAAACACTTTTTGCCAGAACGAGTAGGTGTATGTGCCGAGGATCGCGCCGATCCGCCGGTTGAAAAAGAAAACGCCAACTTTTGCAGCTTTTTTGTTCCCGTCAGCGACGCCTTTAATCCCAATAAAAAATCCAAGGGCGATGCCGCCAAAGGCGCCCTGGACGACCTATTCGGTAAGGCTCCCAACGCAGACAACGACCCCGAACCAACAGACGCGCCCACAACAGACCCCAGCCTCGACGCACTCAACGCCCTGTTCAGACCGAAAAAATAGTTACGCTTAGCGATTGACTAAAATCGTTATTTGGCTAACTATTTTCATCATTACTAACGGGAGAGCAGAGTCATAGCATCGGCCACCTTAAACAATGTACTCAGAGTCTTTGGCGCCAAACCTACCAAACAGGAGCAAAGCGCACTGGCTGAGGAAGTCATGCTTATGACACTGTCGCGCGCCACTGCCGCGGACACCAATATAAAAGACGTTGAGGTCGAGAAGGTTCAGAGCGTGCTGAAGAAGCATCTCGACAAAGACTACTCAACCGCAGAAATCCGCATTGCCGCAAACTCCGAAATGTACGAGGTGGCGCCCTTACGCGAGTACTTGGCCAGCGCCTCAAACAAAATGCGCAGCGCTGACAAAGTGCAAACCATCCAAGCTCTGGCTGAGGTCATTAATGTCGATGGCCGTGTCAACGCCATGGAAATTGCGTTTTTTAATGAGGTAGCCACCGCTCTNGCGCTGACACCGGCACAAATTATTGGGTTGGTTGAATAATTCNGGCCCTACCCTATCAGGCACTAAAACTTTCTCTTCGCCGGTTATCTCTGCAATCAGGCCAGGTTGCGAGATGCNTGCCGATGGNGTCGCAACAATGAGTTTCGACATCAATGCTGGCGACATAAGAGTCGGCGTCGGTGACGCCGATAAATCCATGGACCGTAGCTGACTCTGCGCTAAGCGATGCGATNCAAGATGGGNAACAAGTAGCGCTTAAACGCTTCCGGGTTTTCCGACATAGGAAAGTGGCCCACACCCTTCATTTCAGCCCAGCTAGACCCCTTGATCGCATCACTCGCCGCCTTCCCCAACTCAGACCTACCGCTGTAGTCATACTCGCCTGAAAGAATGTGCACGCCGACCTGGTTGGTATCAATCTCATGGGCTTGATCGGTAAGGTCGTAGTCCTGCATGTAATAGTACAAATCTCCGATGAATGCGGGTGGCCANCCACTGGCGTAAACAAAGGACGTTTCTTTACGGTATGCCTTGGGCGAGGTGGGTGACATCAAACCATCCATCAAACGCGCTTTGTACTCGTTACTGATTTGTGGGTGCCACAAATCACCCAACGCGTCCAAGGAACCGCCGATGCGCAAAGCGCCTTCCACAGAAATCACAGCGCGGAAAATATCAGGATGTCGAAGCGCCAGATCCAGGGCCAACAAACCGCCTACTGAGCAACCCATAAAAATCGGCTCGTCTAACTGCAGAACTTCCGCCAGCTTCACCGGTATGCTGCGCAGGAACTCACCCTCTAAGTTATAAGTTTGCTCCCACCAGTCTTTCTCCACCGGCGGAATCGACTTGCCATGACAGGGTAAATCGTAGGCAATGAGGCGAAAGCGACTGGTGATTTCGGGCATCTCAAATAAGTGACGCCATTGACTGCCATGACACCCAGCCGTGTGTTGCATTAGCACAGGAATACCTTCACCAGCCTCTTCAAAATAAATGCGATGATCAAATCCACCTAAATCAAGGTGTACATATCGACCTACGGGCATATCAATCTGTCCGTGGGAGGAAACATCACCCGTACGTAGCGGATAGTCTCCTCCTTTGGGACGCAAAAGTTCGACAGCACGCATAGTCGCTGGGTAGTACTGCGCATGAGCAACGGAATTTTCCGCTCGCTCGAACCTCAGACCCCCTCCTGCACTGATGTTAGCCATGAGGTCGTTGTGAAACCTTGTCGGCGTTGTCCGCAACATTTCTTGCCATACCTCAGCACTGCCAGAGTACTTCACAACACCGGGACCAGTCGCGACACCGGCCTGTGCTTGACCGTCTACAATGGTCAGTCCCAACGCTTTTCCATCGACTTCCAAGGTGATGCCACCCTGCCAATGACGTGCTGCCGCAGCGAATTCACCGTCCGCGTTGCATTGTTTTGCCCAGTTTTCAATATCTACCTCGATACCCATCACCTGCCCCTTAAATAGCTTGTCTCAATTCTCAGTATGCGTGCTGTACTATTTCCTAATCTAAGCAGCCTAACCCGACTATATTCCCCTGCTTGAAGGACAAGAATATGCGTGCCTTGATCCACAATCCACCAAGATCGAGCTACCCCCAGAATACACATCTTGCCCGATGTGCTACCGCCAAAAACTGTTTAGCGCANNCAAGCTACCACCCCAATCAAGTGGCAACTGAAATCAAACGACTTGCAGCGAGTAATCCTGCAAAAGTGTCGTGCCTGACCTATAATGCGCGGCTGAATGAAACGCCTGTTTGGCGTTGTGCAACCGGCNAAAGGAAAGGAGAGACATAACCGTGCTTGAAGCGTATCGAGCTCATGTNAGTGAGCGTGCAGAACTTGGAATACCTCCTAAAGCATTAGATCCGGCTTGGACCGCTGACCTTGTCGAACTACTCAAAGCACCGCCAGCAGGCGAAGAGGCGTTCTTACTTGACCTTATTGCTAACCGCGTACCACCCGGCGTAGACGAAGCGGCTTACGTCAAAGCAAGCTTCTTGTCCGCCATTGTTAACGGCGAAGCAACGTCACCAATCATTGATCGCGCCCTTGCAACAGAATTGCTGGGCAATATGCACGGTGGATATAACGTCGAGACATTGGTGAAACTGCTCGACGACACCGAACTGGCCGAGGCAGCTGCGCGTGAGCTGAAATCCACTACCTTAGTTTTTGATGCCTTTCACGATGTCGCAGCTAAGTCCGACGGCGGCAATGAGTACGCAAGAGCGGTGTTGCAATCATGGGCGGATGCCGAATGGTTCACCAGCAACGACGCTGTGCCAGAAAGCATTAAAGCCGTGGTATTCAAAGTAACCGGCGAAACCAATACCGACGATCTTTCGCCCGCTCAAGACGCTTGGTCGCGACCGGACATTCCTCTGCATGCTCGAGCCATGTACAAGATGACCCGCGANGGCTTAGAGCCAGAAGACCACGGCAACATTGGCCCCATGGCGCAAATCGAAGCCATGCGCAATCACGAATTGCCGGTAGCCTTTGTTGGCGATGTCATGGGNACTGGGTCTTCGCGTAAGTCCGCTACCAACTCGGTGCTGTGGTATTTCGGCGAGGATATTCCAGGGGTACCNAATAAGCGCTCTGGCGGCATTTGTATCGGCAACAAAGTTGCACCTATTTTCTTCAACACCATGGAAGACGCCGGTGCACTTGTNTTTGAAGCACCGGTCGAAAAGCTTGGGTTTGGTGACATCATCGAAATCCGCCCTTATGACGGCAAAATTTTGAACGCGGCCGGTGACGTACTGTCAGAGTTCGAACACAAGTCCGACGTCATATTGGACGAGGTGCAAGCCGATGGCCGAATCAATCTAATTATTGGTCGCGGTCTAACCCAACGTAGCCGCGAGCATTTGGGCTTGCCGCCGTCAGACGTNTTCCGTCAACCGACAGCACCTGAAGCATCGACTAAAGGGTTTACGCTTGCACAGAAGATGGTGGGCAAAGCCTGCGGCGTCNACGGTGTGCGTCCTGGCACCTATTGCGAGCCGAAGATGACCACTGTCGGCTCCCANGATACNACCGGACCAATGACTCGAGACGAGCTNAAAGATCTTGCCTGTCTGGGCTTTTCCGCGGACTTAGTTATGCAGTCATTTTGCCACACGGCTGCTTATCCGAAGCCGGTAGACATAGACACCCAACACAATCTGCCCGACTNCATAATGAATCGCGGCGGTGTGTCTTTGCGCCCTGGCNACGNCATTATCCATAGCTGGCTAAACCGTATGCTGCTGCCCGATACGGTCGGCACCGGAGGCGACTCGCACACCCGCTTTCCTATGGGCATCTCTTTTCCCGGTGGGTCTGGTTTGGTGGCATTTGCCGCAGCCACCGGGGTTATGCCACTGGATATGCCGGAATCTGTATTAGTGCGGTTCAAGGGCGAAATGCAGCCAGGTATTACCTTGCGCGACCTGGTACACGCGATTCCGTATTACGGCATTAAAGAAGGTTTGCTGACGGTCGAAAAGAAGAACAAAAAGAACTTCTTCTCGGGCCGTATTTTGGAAATCGAGGGCTTGGATACCCTTACCGTCGAGCAAGCCTTCGAACTTTCGGACGCATCCGCCGAACGCTCTGCCGCAGGTTGCACCATTAAGTTNGGTGAAGATTCAGTGGCCGAGTACCTAAGCTCGAATATCACCTTGCTACGCTGGATGATCGCTGAGGGTTACGGCGATGTGCGCACGTTNGAACGGCGCGTACAAAGCATGGAGGCTTGGCTCGAAAACCCATCACTGATGAGTGCTGATGCTGACGCCGAGTATGCCGCGGTGATTGAGATCGACTTAGCAGACGTCACCGAGCCAATCGTTTGCTGTCCAAACGATCCAGATGATGCGCGGTTATTGTCAGAAGTTGCCGGTGACAACGTGGATGAAATCTTTATTGGCTCGTGCATGACCAATATCGGCCACTTCCGTGCCGCAGGTAAGCTGTTGGACGAAGCCGAAGCAGTGAACACCCGCTTTTGGATCTGTCCGCCTACCCGTATGGACGCCCATACGTTGATGGAAGAGGGCTACTACAACATTTATGGTCGGGTCGGCGCACGTACCGAAATGCCCGGTTGTTCGTTGTGTATGGGCAACCAAGCGCGAGTGCTCGCAGGAACCACCGTGTTATCGACCTCCACGCGTAACTTCCCTAACCGCTTGGGCGATGGTGCCAACGTCTATTTAACGTCCGCCGAACTGGCGTCAGTAGGCGGCATTCTTGGTCGACTGCCAACCCCAGCCGAGTACATGGAATACGCCAATAAGATCGATTCTATGGCGTCAGAGATCTACCGCTATATGAACTTCGATCAGATCGAATCGTTCCAAGCGTCTGCGGAACGAGGCAAGCTCATCGCGGCGGAGCAGATAGTCGAAGTGGCTTGAGAGCCTTTGCACCCCGCAGCATGAACGCAGAGCAGGCCGGCCCGTCGGCCTGGTCGACACTCATTGCCACGATAGTCATTTGATTGGGTGTCGCGTTTTGTTAACCTCTGGTTAACAGAGGGAACGAAAACATGCCGAATATCCTAATCGTCGAAGACAACGAAATGAATCGGGACATGCTGTCGCGACGACTGAAACGCAAAGGTTACGACATTGCTATTGCTGTCGACGGCCAAGAGGGCATAGACATGATGCGTGCAGACAAACCGGATCTCGTGCTGATGGATATGGGTTTGCCCATTATGGATGGATGGACCGCCACTTCTACCGCCAAGGCCGATGACGATCTAAAGAGCATCCCAATCATCGCGCTTACCGCTCACGCGTTAGAGCAAGATCGTATTAAGGCCATGGACGCTGGCGCTGATGACTTCGACACAAAGCCGGTTAACCTCAATCGCCTGCTAGAGAAAATCTCCGCTCTGTTGTAACCGCGCGGTCTGCAACCTACATGTAGAGTTGTTGCGCCAAGACCACAACCTTGTCATCTGGTTCTGCTGCCAGCGGCTCCGCTCCTGGACAGAAAATCACCTCGCCCGACGCGCCTGCCCGCGCAATCCCTAATGCCGTTTCGTTGCGGCTCATGCAAATGTGCTGCAGCTGCGGAAAATCAATGTGCTGATCAACCTCCATGTACGCCGCCAGCGGTCGTACGCGCATTTCTATGCCGCCCGCATTGAGCAGTTCTCGGAACACTGGCGCAAGCGTTGGGCGCATCGCGATTTGTGCCATTTGAATGCTCAACAACTCTGGCCCGAATACCGCATCGGTTACCGGCAACGGCGCTAGGTAGTCGCTGCTGGCTGATTCAAACACCTCTATGACCACATTTAGCGATGCGTTCGCNGCTATGGCATCAGCTAAGCGCAACAGCTTTACTGCCACCGCCGCATCCGAATCAGCGCCACAGACCGTTTCGTCGGNTAATATAATTAGCGCCTCTTGGCCCGCGATGAGGTCATGCATAGCANCGGCGGCTTCAGCAAAGTCGAGAAACTCTGTGCTGATTACCAAGTTTGGAAACTGTTGCATGAGCTCCTCTGGGCTTGGCAAGTTCAGCCCATCTCGCTCATCGTTGTCATTCAACAACAACACNTGACTTTGCTCAGTCGCATGACCGCTGAGCGCTTCTAAAACGCTGCGAAAAGAACTCGAATGGCCGACCACCGCGACGCGCTCTAAACGCGTATGCGCATCTGCCGAATCAACCTGCGCCACGTCCTCACCGGCATCAAACCTTGCAACGTTCAAGCGCTTTAAGTTGACAGTATCCATTGGCCCCCANGCTAAGTCGCCGGCAAAACGTGACAAAACCACCACCTCGTCGCCGGGCCCTAAGTCATAGTCTGCCTCTGGATTGAGGATAATGGCGCGTCGACCATCGTCTTCGATCCAACTTAGACCAATCGGAATGGCCGTTTCAAAACTTGCTACCACTTCCCCGAACAGAGCGTCTTCGTATTCAGGAAATTCTGCAATCACCAGACGATAGCCACGCAATGCCAACAACTGAGTGTAAATATTTGAATATCCGGGATTACGCGCGCACTGCACCAGCGTTTTGCCAATAAAGTCACCACCTGACACCGACGGTATCGGCGGATTGCTGATGCCTTCTACCAAACGGCGAGTGTTGTCTTCAGACACCTCAACCACCAAATTCGGCCGCACCGCAGCGGCAAAATCAAAGCTCTTCAGCAACATCAAACTTTTGATGCTCGAAATATCAGAGGACACTACATTTTGTCGGTCGCTGTCATCTGCAACCATAATCACCGCCGCCGCCTGACGCAGCGCCACGCGGTCGAGTTCTGATGCTAAATGCGCCGAGCCGCGTTGCGGCAGTACGCGCAGACCAGATCTTACCTGTAAACGTTGTCGCAAGCGCTCGCGCACCTCGCGGGGTTCCTCTGACGATAAGATCACGACGATCAACCGACGCGCACCACGAGCCAGTATGTTGATGATAGACGGTACTTTATCGTTCCAACCAAGAATCACGACATGCTGTTTTTCCTCGACTTTGACCGACCCGCGCTTCACTTCATCCATCATCGAGTTGATGGAGTTAACAATGAAACCGATCAACGCGCCAACTAATAACAACCCCATTAAGGTGTTTATAAAGGCAAATAACTTCACCAAGAAAGGCGCGCCGTAGTCCTCGGAGAACGCTCCAGGGTCGAGTACGTGCTTGAGCGACCACCAAAAGGTATCGATCACCCCGCCACCTAATTGGTTGTCGATGCCTTCGGCGGAAAGACTGTCGAGCGAAAATAAGCCTACAAAGTAAGCCCCCATGCCCAACACAACGATGACAATGAAAAATAGGGCCACCAAAAAAAACGGGAACAGCGGACTCGTGGCCGAAAAAATAAAAATCAGATAGCGCAATTTCTGCAGCAGCTGGCGCACCCTCGATGCCATGATCAGCTGGCTTTCCGCACCAACTTCTTGGTCATTTGGCGCAATTTCTGCGCGACGCCCTCTTCATTTTTGTCAATGAGCCCGGCGTGTAAATCTGTCAGCGTTTCGCGTAACGAGTCGTCCAGTGTCATGCCCGAAAACACAATCACATGAGGACGCTGGGGCAAATCGAGCTGATTGAACTCCGCCAAAAATTCAAACCCGTTCATCACCGGCATCGACAGATCTAATACGATAAGGTCAAACGGCGCGCTAAGCTTGTGCAGCGCCTCTTGGCCGTTCTCAGCCACGCTTACCTCTAGTCCCATACCTGCTAAGGTGCGGCTTACAAGATCTCGCGCATCCGGGTCATCGTCCACCACCAGAGCCAGCTTGCCCGCACTGTCGCCATTGAATACGGCCGCTACCTCATCGAGCAGCAACTGCCGATCGATAGGCTTGGTGATGTGAGAATTGGCACCGAGCCTGGAATTTTCTAGATCCTTTTCTAAGGAACTAATCACGATCACCGGCGTGTCGCACAACTCCGCATCTGCCTTTAACTCTTTTAGCACCGACCAACCGTCGCGATCCGGCAACATGATGTCTAACAGCACCAAGTCAGGTCGATGCTCACGAATAAGATGTATGCCGGTTTTTGCGTCCTCGGCAAATTTTAGACTGTAATCATCCGGCATATTGCGCGCTACAAGCTCATGCACCGTAACGTCGTCGTCGATCACCAGAACCCGCTGCGCGCCTTCCAGCGCCTCCCAAACCTCGTCTGCGGTTACTTCTTGAGGATCTGGGATGCAGGGTTCTTCATAGAAACGCGGCACTCGGATACGGAAGGTCGAGCCTTCTCCAGGCACACTTTCGACGCTGATCTGCCCACCCATCATTTCGGTCAGCTGTTTGGTAATGGGCAGCCCAAGTCCGGTACCGCCGTACTTTGTGGTGGTGTCGTCTTCCGCTTGGGTGAACTCTTCGAACACTTTTATTACTTGCTGCTCGTTCATGCCGATGCCGGTATCCGCAATCTCGAAGTTCAACCACTCCACGCCGCCCAGAAGCATGGGTTGCGCGTTTACGGTAACCACGCCGTCTTCTGTAAACTTACAGGCGTTAGTCAGTAGGTTGATTAAACATTGGCGCAGCCGCGTCTCATCGCCACGCATGGCACCAATACTTTCGGCCACATTAAACTCGATTTTGCTATTGTTCTTCGACGCCAACGGTTCACCCATGCTGCGCAGTACGTTAATTATCGCGCCAATATCAAAGTCGGAAATGAACAACTCCATCTTCCCGGCTTCGATTTTCGACAGATCGAGTATGTCGTTGATCAAGCCCAGCAAATGCACACCTGAATCGGTGATCTTTTTCAGATCTTCAGCCATATCCTCAAGGCCATCATCTTCGGCGTCTTCTAGCAACAATTCGCTGTAACCGATAATGGCGTTTAGCGGTGTGCGCAGCTCGTGACTCATATTGGCGAGGAATTTGCTCTTCGCCAGGTTCGCTTCTGACGCCTCATCCCGAGCGTCTTCCAGCTCCTTGGTGCGTGCTTCAATAAGCGCGGTGACTTGATCGGACATCCGCTCGAAGGCGAGCGAAATAAGTGAATCGTCACCTTTCTCATCGGCGTCTTTAGCCTCGGCCATTTCTTTGATTTTGCCAATATCCTCTAGAATCAAGCGTTTCGCATCACCCTCTAGCTTCTCCGACAACGATTGCATTTTTTCCAATATCAGCGCGTCACGATCGCGCCGGCTTTGGCTCTGTGCAGCCCGAATATTGGCAATCTCATCGAGTCGATCCTTGTACGCAGACAACGCACGCACAAGCTCGCCGACCTCGTCGTTGTCGCTGCCCCAAAACGTCTTTTCGCGGCTCACTTCGACATCGTTATTGCCGTTGGTCAATTCTTTAAGAACGAAAATCGCATTCGTCAAAGTCGAAAACAACGAGCGCTGCACGAAAAAAATCACCAGAAATATCGCCGCCAGAGTCGCCGACGTAATCCCCAACATTTGCGCTAAATACGCATCCTTTTCCGCAATGAGATCGCTAACATCTCGCGTCAAAGTCAGCCATAGATCAGCATCGCTGGCTTCGTCTTCGAGCGGCAAGCGAATGTAGCTTTGACCAGTTTCGTACAAGGTGCCAAAAAGTGTTTGTGGGTCTGCCTCGAAAGCCCGTCTTATTGCACTGGGACCATCGCCTTGGGTCTGACTGACCGCCATCGTGTCGTAGACCTCGGTGGCAATGTTCATCTCTTCTGCAAAGTTTTCGATCATCGGCGATATTGACTTGCCCACCGTAACCAAAAATTTGACCTCATTGTTCACCGCAAGCGGAAAGGTATGCACCATGTTGTAGTACGAGCGATCCGGCGTTGAGTGCACCATATAGCCTGTCCACGCCGCTCCCTCGCGGAGGATCTGCTCATACAAACTCAATCGCGAACCCACCTCCGCGAACCGCGTTTCGAATATCGTCGAGCAGGGATCATATTCTCTTGAGAACAACGACTTTCGGCAGTCCACTTGTTCAAAAGTCTGCGCGTCGATAATTTGATAGAACAGCAACTGGCCACGCTGAAACGCAGGGCCGAAAAAGATTCTAAGGAATCGGCCTGCAACCGCAGCATCACGCTGTTCTTTGAGCAAACTCTTAATCAACGGATTGGCAATTTCGCCATCGGCGGTAGAGCTGTAGTCCGTAAAGTAGTTGCCCTGATTTGCGGTGCGGCTGAAGTTCAGTGGCTCTATATTTTCGGCGCGCCAAAACGACGCTCTTGATCCATCGGCGCCAAAGTCAGCGAGATTTACGCGCTCTGCGGCAACCAGTTTTTGCCAAGCGCCTAAGTAAATTTCCCGACGCGACTCTGCATCGGATCGAGTTTGCAACGCTTCTTTCTGTTCCCCAATTGTCCACACCACAAGGGCAGTCGCGAGGGTAGAGATTAATGTCAGCAACAATGTAAGCGTACGAATTTGCATGGTATTTCCGTGTAATGCGCAAGCGTCCTATACGATCCAATTGTCCATGTTGTGATTCATGGGGTTTGGCGGTCGAAGTGCTCGATCGCAAGCGCGCGCAGTCGATCGACGAAAAAGTATCGTGCCGGTATGTGTTGGGTAATAACCATCGCCGCTAGGCCAGCTTCAGCATCCACAAAAAATTGTGTGTTTGCTGCACTCGCCCAGTACAAATAGTTACTCGGTGAATCGACCTGCACGCCCTCGCCTGTACCCACCTTGACCGCGAGTCCGAAGCTATACCCACTGTCAGTGATTGACGGCAACGAAGCGCTAACACTGGCAGGCTCCACATGCGCTGGTAGCTGATTGGCAGTGAGTCTTTGCAGTCCGGCTTTTGACAACCATTGCTTACCGTTAACCCTGCCGTCATTGAGGATTAAACGCAGCAACTGCGAATAGTCTCTGGGGGTTGTAAGTACGCCGGTGGTGCCACTGAAATACCCGCCTGTAGACTGACCAAAATTGGTTTGGGTCTTTGGGATACCCGAATACTTGCGGTAGCGTTTTGGTTTTCCGGGGACTTGATAGGTACGGCCATGAGGTCCGTACAACTGCGCCATTCGCGCGTGCTTAGTTTCCGGCACACGAAAATACGAGTCACGCATACCTAGTGGCGCAAAAACCAAATCGTGCATCGCCTCGGCCAAGTCTTTACCCGTGACGATCTCGGCAATGCGGCCTGCTATGTCATAACCTACCGAATACTCAAACCGCGAACCGGGATCGAACACCAAGGGGAACTCTGCAAGTTTTGCAACCTGACCTGACAAATCTCCTAACTTGCTATTGACAATGCTATTGCGCGTCATCACCCGCTGCATCCGATAACGATTCACAACTGGGTTTGCTCCGGTAGCGGTGCTGTTGGTAAACCCAGAGGTATGGGTAAGCAGTTGTTGAATTGTCACTTTAGCGCTTGAGCGCGCCGGAGCGGTATCCGTGGCATCGCTAGCAAGCACCGTTAAACCCGCGAACTCGGGCAGATATTTGTCTACCGGATCGTCAAATCGCAGCTTGCCCTGCTCTTGCAGTCGAATCATCAGCAAACCCGTTAATGGCTTGCTCATTGATTCAACAAAGTACAACACGTCTTCGCCATGGGGCAATGCAGAGCGGTCGTCGGCCAAGCCGCTAGACTTTTCAAACAGCAAGCCGTTATTGCCGTAAACGGCGACATAGTAACCGGGGATAAGACGCTCTTCGACAAGCGGCCCAATCAGCGCATCGATTTCGGCATCAAACTCCTGCTGCGCCGCGAAAATCGTGCTCGATAGACAAAGAATTGCCGAGGCAAAGAATAGGCGCATCTTTGGCTACCTTCTGGCAGCGTCTACAATATCCTCAACATCATCGATAATGTTGTATTGAACAGGAAAGTGATGGGTAGAGAACACGCCAACACTGGCGTCTACCGGATCGATCCAGAAAAACGTGTTGAACAGTCCACCCCAAAAATAATAGTCCACTGCGTCGCTATTGCTGGGTTCGCTCTTGATGCCAAAGCCGCCGCCAAAGGTCATAAATTCGGCAGCTTCACCAAAGTTCTCTTCGAACGCTTCGAGACCTAGACCGGGAACTAAATTTTTGAACTGAATCGCTGCAACGTCTTCTTTTATGATTCGTTTGCCTTCAAAGGTGCCGCCATTTGCCATCATCGACAAATAGCGCAAAAAGTCATTAGTCGACGAATACATACCGCCGCCTGCGCTGTCACGCTTGGGCGCGCAGCTTTGTGGCGAGGACGCCTCCGCCAGTTTCCAATCGATACCACCCTCTTCAAGCTGGCCAAGCGCCGGCGCCGCCGCCGTCGCAGGCGCGTACATTCGCGCAAGATTAGGAAACAGTTCAGGATTAAGCGCTATGTTGAATCCGGAATTTTGCATGCCTAGCGGCTCAAACAGTTCCTCTTGCATGAATTCACCAAGAGATTTACCCGAGATTTTTTCGACAATCGCTCCGAGCACATCCGTGCTGTAAGAGTAATTAAACGTCGTTCCTGGCTGGGCAACCGTAGGAACTTGAGCCAACAACTCCAAAAACTCTGCATTGGTATGGCACTTGCCCCAAAACAGTTCATCCAGTTGCTTCGCCACATCGCCGTAACCGGTGACGTTTTCACCGTAGGTGAATCCCGAGGTATGGGTGATTAGATTCAATACAGTAATGGGCGCTTCTAACTCTTCGAAAGTACTGTCGAAACTTCCGCCTGGCGCAACAATTAGACCGCCAAAATCTGGAAAGAAATCGGTCAGCTTATCGTCTAGCGAGAGCTTGCCTTCGTTGACCAAAATCAGCGCAGCGGTCGTCGCCAGTGGTTTTGTCATGGACGCAATCAAGTAAAGCGTGTTGAGGTCTACCGGCGTGTCAGCTTTTAGGTCTTTATCACCGCGAGTCGCCTGATAAAAGACCTTGCCGTC
>NHET02000084.1 GCA_002170355.2 Gammaproteobacteria bacterium TMED92 | reverse complement strand
CGTCGCTGTGAGCTGCTTGTTGCAACGCACTGGTACACTGCTCTTGCGTCGGCGCAGCAAAGTCCCAGCGCTGGGCCTTACAACTGTGCATCAGTTTTTTCAAAGCGGCCGCGTTGGTTTCTCCTGGTGTTGCGGAAACTATCAGACTAATGCCCGCGGCTTTGAACTGACGAATAATTTTCGCTGCGAAACACACGCTGTCAGCCTTAAAGGTGGTCAAACTTTCATATACCCACACTTCTCGAGTTCGGTATTTATCACCATCCGCGGTCGCAGTAACCTTTGCCAACTCTATGTCGCCTAATCGTTGGTTAAGCGCCTCGAGAATGCCGTCTCTGTCTGCCGGCAGTTTGCGTATCTTTGGCGCTCGGCCTGACTCTAACTCGCTCAACTGTTCGAGCATGCGCGGCACGTAGTAAGCCATGAGACCTGGCTGAGCGGCAGCAACAATAGCGGTGGTGCCACTGACTTGTATTGCCGTCATAACCTGTCGTTGGGCGTGCTCGTGTTCTAGCGTGAAGCTTCCCGCACTGGGTTGTACTGCTTTGTTGCGATTAGGAATCATCATTTTCTCCATGATTACAGCGTTTTACCGACGGCGCTGCGGCCGTATTCGTCAAAATTAAAGGCTTTCGGCACTTTCGGTTTCGGCCGAGTCGCCTTGGTCGCGCCCTTCGCCATAGCGTTCAGGCCATAGACATACGCGATTACTTGAGCCACCGCATAGAACAGATCGGCGGGGATATGTGATCCAATTTCGGTGGTGAAATACAGCGCGCGCGCTAACGGCGGTGCTTCGAAGATTTCTACGTCATGCTCACCGGCTAGTTCGCGAATTTTTAACGCCATATAACCCTTTCCTTTCGCTACCACTCTGGGCGCATCTTCTTTATCCATCTCGTAAACGAGCGCCACCGCAAAGTGTTGCGGGTTAGTCACAATGACGTCAGCACCAGGTACTTCGTCGAGCATGCGTTGTTCAGCGATTTCCCGCTGCTTCTGACGAATTTTTTGCCGCACTTCAGGTTGGCCCTGGATGTCTTTCATCTCATCGCGGACTTCTTTTTTTGTCATTTTGAGTTTTTTGGTGAACTCAAATTTTTGATACGGCACGTCTATCGCAGCAATCAGCAGCAAAGCGAGGCAGGTTGTGGTTGCGCCCAAAGCAACCAACTCTAGACTCGCAACAATGCCAGCGTTGACATCAAATTGGGCGTAGTAGAAAAAGTCTTCCAGGTAGAAATATAAAAATGTGCCGGCAAACACGGCCACAGCGGAAAATTTCAGTAACGACTTACTTAGCTCAACCAGAGCACGCAGACCAAAAATCCGCGCCATACCTTTAATGGGATTAAGTTTGCTTAGTTTTGGCGCTGCAGCTTTAGCAGAGAAAACAAAGCCGCCTAACGCTGACGCTGTACCTACTGCTAGTGCCAGGGCGATCAAAAATAACGGCGTCAACAGGAGAAAACTATCGATTACCAGTGACGACAAACGCAAAACACTTTGCTCCGCCGAAAACACCAAACCAGGCTCTAAAATCAGCGCGCCCTTGAACAGCTCCACATACTTTGGTGCAAACCAGGAGCTGCCGAAGTACAACGTGGCTATAACCCCCAATGTAACAGCAGCGGTGCTGGCGTCTTGCGAGCGCAGTACCTGGCCGTCTTCCCGCGCTTTTTCCATTCTCCGCGCGGTAGGGTCTTCGGTTTTGTCGTCTTGATCTTGTTCTTCAGCCATGCCTATTGCCTAACCAACCAGCGAGCTTTGGAGATAACGAAAGCCGTCGTACCACAGAGTTTCAAGACGGCTGTAATAAAAACTTAGAGTCAAAGTGACCAGCACTAAGCCAATGGGTATGAGCGCCGGGAAACCTACCGCAAAAATATTCAGACTTGGCGATGCCTTGGATATGACGCCAAGACACACGTTGACCATGAGCAATCCCAGCAATACCGGCAGCACTAATGACACTGCGCCAATAAACATTTGCGATGACCAGGTGATAAAGCCAGAGATGGCGTTGGTTTCAAACAGGCCCTCGCCAATAGGAACAAAACGGTAACTGTCGACTAATACCGTGATCAGCACCAAGTGGCCGCCCAAACTTAAAAATGCCAGCAGCCCAACTACCAACAGGAAGTTTGCCAAAGTCGGCACGTTGCCAAGATTCGGGTCGATCATATTTGCCATACCCAGACCCATACCCCCAGATACAATCTGGCCGGAGAGAATGACGGCGGCTGCCACGACCTGCAGGGTCAAACCCATAAGCGCACCAACCGCAATCTCATGAAAGATCTTGGTCACCGCAGGAAAAGTGAAGGGATCTATGTCTGGGACATCAACCGTTTGGAAAATCAGTATTGTGAGCACTGCACCGATGGCGACACGCATGCGTACGTTCAATGCCGACGCGCCAAATATGGGGGCCGCAACCAGCAATGCAGAGACACGAATAAACGGCCACAGGAATTGCTGTGTCATTTCAACAAGCTGAATCATTGCCAAGTTCATCGCGCCTTACCCGTTCATCACGCGCACGCGCTCAAAAATGGTGTCGAAGTATTCCATCATGACAGCCAGCTGCCATTCGCCAAACAGCGCCACGGCAATCATCATGACAGCAAGTTTGGGAATAAAACTAAGGGTCATCTCTTGAATAGACGTGGCTGCCTGAATGATCCCCACCAACAAACCAGATATCAAAGCGGCGCCTAAGATCGGTGCCGCTACGAGCGTGGTAACGGTGAGAGATTCGATAGCGATGTCCATGACGGTAGCGGTATCCATGATTCGAGCTACCGTAAAAATGTCGCGACTAATGAGCTGGTGATTAGCCCCCAGCCGTCCACCAGCACAAACAGCAATAACTTAAAGGGCAACGAAATCATCATTGGCGACAACATCATCATGCCCATGGACATCAGCACGCTGGCCACCACTAAATCGATGATGATGAAAGGGATATAAATTAAGAAGCCAATGGTGAAGGCGGTCTTTAGCTCCGACGTTATGAACGCGGGCATTAGTACCGTAAACGGAATGTCTTCTGGCTTCTCTACCGCAGGCTGGTCGGCCATCTCCATAAACATCAGCACATCTTGCTCGCGAGTCTGCGCTACCATGAATTCCTGCAGCGGCGCACGGGCTAATTCGATACCTTGCATGAACGAAATCTCGCCATCCTGAACCGGTACAAATGCGTCTTCGTAAACGCTTTCTAGCACCGGCGCCATGATGAAAAGCGATAAGAACAGCGCAATGCCAATGAGTACCTGATTAGGTGGGGTTTGAGCGGTTCCTAGCGCCTGGCGCAGCAAAGACAGGACGATGATGATGCGCGTAAACGACGTCATTAGTATGAGAATGGAAGGCAACAAGCCCAGTATTGTCATGAGCAACAGCAACTGCAGAGACAGGCTATACTCGGTGCCGTCTTCGTTGACCTCGAGCACATTGAGCGCCGGGATCGCCTCTGCAGCAGCCGTTAAGGGCAGCAGTAATACAACGCCAAATCCTAGAATTTGGCCCAGCAGCCGCCGCCAGGCCCAGCGCCGATTGACCTGGGTCTGAAACGTCGATTTGTGAGTCGTATGTTGCATGCTGTTCCTATACCTGTTGACGCAAGAGCATCTTTTCGAAGTTAGGTAAGCAATATCAGTGCCATTATTTTATTTCAGTAAATACAAAGACTTAGAGTCGGAAGGCCGCTTGGTTCGGCAAAGATCGTGGCCACTGTCAAAGTTCCGACATTGGCCTACGTGGGTTTTCTGCGGCGGCATTTTGATGACACTGTTTACCGCCCAAGCGGCCATTGCGAGCCAAGTCGGCAAACAATTGCCTTATCGCGAGTGCTTCGAGGCCACCGCCAAGACGTACAACTTGGACAGTGATTGGCTGACCGCTATCGCGATTGTCGAAAGCAGCCTCAACCCAAAGGCGGTGTCATCCGCTAATGCCGTGGGATTAATGCAAATCAAATGGCCACAGACCGCTGCTCATCTGGGTGCCCGAACGCGAGCTGCGCTTTTTGATCCATGTACGAATGTTGACCTGGGAGGTCGCTACTTACGAGAACTCACAGATCGCTACGCAGGAGATATGCAAAAAGCTCTGGCGGCGTATCGTATTGGTCCGACCGCATTGGCGCGATCGCAGCGCGAACCCGAGGTGGTAGTAGAGTATCGACGTCGCATTAATGAGCAATTGGACATCTTGCGCCCCAATGTCAGTGCCGAGCCTGTTGCCCTATCGCCAGGCAAAAAACCCGCAAAATCAAATGAGCCCCGAGTCAAAGCCGTCGTTACTGCGCTTAAATCCAGAGTTGCGCCTTCGCAACCTGCACAAACTGAGCGCGAATTANCGGTGCCAGACGAAACTTCCGCCCCGATCGAAGTGGCACAAGCCGTCGTTCCCCCACCCCGCTGCGATCTACGCGCACTGCAACTCGAGTCCCTGAGCACTCACCATCCGATAAAACGGGAACAGCGTTTCTTTACCTGGCTTCGCTCCAACGGCGACACCTGCACGCTGCAGCACCTTTTTCAGATTAAGAATCAGATGACCGTCTGGTTAGGCACCGCCGCTGGGTCCAAGCGGATTAACTTATCGTTAGAAAAGCTTCTGCACACGCAACAGAATCCGCAGCATAGNGGCTGAGCGTTAGTCTTTTGTGGGACCGAGCAACGCACCGAGTTGTTGTTTGAACGGCTGCTTTGGCTGCGCCGCCTGGGTCGATTCGGCTTCCGTTTCGGTTTCCGTCTCGTCTAGCTCTAAGCTGTCGAGCAACGTAATGTTGCTGGGGCTAATACCCAACAACAGACGTTTGTCACCGTAAGTCAGCACACATACGCGGTTCTTTGGATCTATGCGCAAGGTGTCGGTAATGCGCAAATTAGTTTTGCCACCGACCCCGCCCAGCGCGGTTTTACTTTTCAGGAACCATAACGTCAGCAGCAACAACCCAATTACGAATAAAAAGGCGAACAGACCGACGATAGGGTCGAAATTCTCCACGGCTTATACGGGCTTGACGCGTTCCATCGGCGATACGATCTCAACTACNGATAATCCTAGCTGATCACCAACTGTTACGACTTCGCCTTTGGCGATCACCGTGCCGTTAACTTTAAGATCGAGCATTTCGCCCGCTGCAGTATCCAACTCCAACACACTACCTTGGGCCAACCGCAATAAGTCTTTGAGTTTCAATTTTGCTGAGCCCAATTCGACCGTGAGCGTTACCGGTATCGAACGGATTAAATCTTGATCCAACGAACCTTCAGCAAGAGAGTCGTTGGTTTCGGCTTCTAAAGCCTGAGTTGGCTCGTCAACATTTTCACTCATTAGTGTGTCCAGCTATGGTACTCGCTACTATTTTAACCGCGGCGTGATCGCCGCGACTGCCCATTTCTACTTCGTAAATCGGCAAACCGTTTACGCACAATTCTGATCGCCCCATATCCTGCAGAGAAATTACATCGCCCACTTTCAGTGTGTTTAGCTTCGCCAACGAAATGGGTATTTCGCCAGCATTAACAACAGCTTCAAACGGCACTTCATCTAACGTATTTGCTAGTTTTTGCGACCACTCCCGCTCTAATCGGTTCTCAGTGCGCTTAGCAGCTACGACTTTGGTGAGCGAACCGCGCACCAAATTGATACTGTCAAATGGATGGACGATATCGATCGCACCCAGTGCATCGGTGCCATTACCCACCTTGAAGCGATTAATAATCACCAAGTCGTTGTCCGCTGCGATGTTCGCCAGTAACGGATTGGTTTCTGCGCGCACGAACTCACACTGCACTCGTAACGCTGGCGCCCATGCCTCTAGCAATGCGGCGTACACCACAATACGCACTTTTTTCATTACTACTTCTTCGGTGGCGCTGAATTCTCGTGCTTCACTGACCGCAGCTAACGGTCGCGGCGTGCCGCCAAACCAATTATCGACACAACTGAAGACAACTTGTGGATCGATAAAGCAAACAGATTCGCCCTTTAGCGGGCTCATGTTGGTCAGATTAAGACTGACCGGTGACGGCAAGTTGCGAATGTAGTCACCATAATTCATAACCTCCACTGTACCCATGGCAACATCAGCGCTGTATTTCAATTCGCGCAGCAAACCAATGCGCAAATGCCGATGAAAGCGCTCGTTGATTTGCTCAAGCACGGTCGTATCGAAACTGGGGCGATTGTCCTTGGACGTCAGGTCGAAGCTTTCGGCGGCCGCGCCGACGTTGTAGCCGTCGCCTTCTAAATCACCAGATGCCACCACATCTTCAATGGCTTGCATCTCTTCATCGGTGAGTAGTTTTTCGCCGTCCGCCATTGCTGCCCTCTATTCCACCACGTAACTGGTGATGAGCACTTGTTCTACGATGTCAAAGTCATAGCCTTCAAACTGCTTAATTACGTCGTTTGCTATGGTCTTTAAGTCCGCACGCATAGTCTCACGAAACGTCGGATCAGTGGTTTCTGCTTCCGTGACCTGCAGCATCCGCTCGGTAAAAGCTGCTCGCAATGCTTGTTCGTGGGTCGCGATTCTACGCAGCGCAAAAAAATCATATTTGGTCATTACAGAGAATTTCAGCTGCATCATCTTGCGCGAGTCTTTGAGTTTAACGATCAAAGCAGGCTTTTCGATGGGATGATAGCCGGCTTCTCCAAGATCGCGCGGCAAACACTGATTCCACAACGTGCGCGATGCGGCATCAGATGGCTTGTCATACTTCACAGTAGGGTCAAAGTCAGGACACATTATGGGGGCGTTCGGGTCGACCTCTTCGCCACACGCGCTTACAAATAAAGCCATAGTCAGCAACAAGGGCCGCGCAAGTCTGTTCATGGGATAGCCTCTAACTGTGTACTTTCAGTGCACAGACCCTACACAAAAACGTTCAATCCATCACCTGCTTTGAAGTCAGCAGGTAACGCTTGAGCCAGTTCTTCGGCCGACAAAGTAATGGTCTCAAAGCCTTCGGCTGGCTGTTGCTGGGTAGCACCCAAACTGAGCGAAACTGCCGGACTGTCGATATGGTTACCCAGAGCAGCTTCCAGCGCCGCCTGCAGTTTCGGTAGCGATTCAGCCAACAGTTGTCGCACGGCAGGATCCGTCGAGGTTACAAGGCCGCGAACACCGTCCTCTCCAGATGAGAGCTGGATGGCTACCGAGCCTAGATCCATGGCTTCAAGATCTAATTGCACCGACCAACTGCCTTCTTGTACAGCCATAGCCATGCGCGCACCCAACAGCTCACTAAAGCGTTCACTCCAGTCACGGTATTGTTGCGCTTTGCTCTGCGCTTCCTCNTTGGTTGCCGGATTATTTTGCGCGAAGTTTGGCGATTGCTCGCCTTGCCCTGAACGCTGACCCATTTGTTGTTGGTTAGAGAAATCCACATCCAACACNCCACTTTCTTGAGCCGCCGCCTGGGCAGCCGCTATNTGTTTATTGTCTTCGCCAACGTGGAGCCATTGCGCCGCCAATATTTCTTTGGTGCTAGCAGGCGTCAACGTTTCTTCGATCATCATCTCTGTGGGAGCAGGTATTAAAGGCTCTATCACCGGCGAAGATGGCGCCCTGGAACCACTGCTTGCAAAGGTTTCTTGGAGAGTTGGGGCTAGCGGATTCTGACTCAATGGCCCAGAGGCCATTGGGTCGGCACTGTGGGCCATTTCCAGAGCAGCCGGTAACGCCGGTGTCAACTCATCTGCAACCGAGTCAGTCACGGCAGCACTGGCACCAAGCATGGTTTGCTTCATGTAGTTCGCCATGCCGCCCTCTAAAAACCCATGGTCGTGCATGAACTGATGCAACTGACTGTCCGCTGCGGTTTTTGCACCGCCAGTTAAAATCACGCGACCGATCTCTAGGCTCCTATCGTGTACCTCTAACCGAGGTATGTCCTGGGCGTCGGTCAGGTCAGGCGCCGCCGCTACCGCGCCACTGTGTTCTCGGCCCGCCACCTGATTTTGCAATAAGTGCCTGAAGTCGCCGTCGGACGCCGCAGTCTCTTTCGCTGCAGCGGTTTGCTTCTGCAAATCTTGCCCCGACGTTACGTTTAGCGACTTGAAAATCTCGCTCATCCGTTATCTATCCTTTCTTTTTCGCGCATTTATTGTCTGCCCAACCCGCGTCGCTGTTTGGCGTCACCGGGCCACGTAATTTTCTGCCGTGTACGTTGATCTGTTTTGGCACTTGCGCCTTGTCACTTCTCAATTCTGTTTTCTCTTTTTTCTTTTNTCTTTTCTCTTTTTTCTTTTCTCTTTTCTCTTTTTATTGGCAACCTCTACGCCAACGGCAACTTCTATGCCAATGGCAACTTCTATGCCAATTATCGATTACTTATTCTCTAAGTGAGCAAACCGCTGCACATTCAGTAAATCTTGTTGCTTTTGTTCGAGTCGTTTTTCGTGGCTGCCCTTGCGCATCTCAACTCTATTGCGCAACGCTTCGAATTTACTGTGTTCCTGATATAACAGCCGATAACGTTGCTCTACCTGGCGTTTAGCAGCATCGAGCTGCCGCAACTGTTGGTCTACTGCCGCGAGAGTGTCGTCAAGGTGAACCAAAAACCGGCGCAAATGGGTGGTGGAATCTACGCTGTGATCTTGCTGTTGTTGCGTACCGAGGTCGCGCAAGTATTGATCTTTCATTTGGCGAAGTTTTGCCGCCTCAGAGGCCATCTCTTGCCGCCGAGCCGTGGCTTGCACCAGCGCCTTTTGCACTTCTGTTAGTTCTTGGCTGACTCGATCTGCCAACAACTGCCAGCGATCAATCTGGCGCTCAAATGATTCAGCCATTAGCCAAGCACTCCTGTAACTGTGCCAGCGCCACATCTACAGTGACCTGCTCGTGCATCGGCTGACGCAAGAAATTCTCCATGTCGGCGCGCACAGCAATGGCTCGATCCAAATCTGGATTAGAACCCGCTTCGTAAGCACCGACGTTAATTAGATCCTGGTTTTGCTGATACAGCGTCCACAAGCGGCGTAAGCTGTTGGCCAAATTTTGATGTTCTTGGTCTGCAATCGTTGGCATCAGGCGAGAAATGGACCCCATTAAGTCAATCGCCGGATAGTGCGCTGCGTCGGCCAAAGCGCGGGACAACACCACCTGGCCATCTAACGATGCCCGCGCAATGTCAACAATGGGGTCATTCAGGTCGTCGCCTTCTGCTAGCAGAGTGTACATCGCCGTCACCGTGCCTTCTCCGACCCGACCGGTGCCAGAGCGTTCTATGAGCTTTGGCAACAAGCTGAACACCGAAGGCGGATAACCCTTAGCTGTGGGCGGCTCCCCTACTGCCAAACCGATTTCGCGTTGTGCGTGTGCCACCCGGGAAAGGCTGTCCATAAGCAACAACACGTTCTTACCTTCTGAGCGAAAGTGTTCGGCGTATAGATGTGCTAAGTGGGTGGCGCGAATGCGCAATAACGGCGATTCGTCTGCGGGCGCTGCGACCACAATCGACTTCTTTAGACCTTCTGCGCCCAAGGTATTTTCGATAAATTCTTTAACCTCACGGCCACGCTCGCCAATCAATCCAATAACCACCACATCGGCCGCTGTGAATTTGGTCAGCATGCCAAGCAATACACTCTTTCCGACACCCGATCCGGCGATCAGTCCGATTCGTTGGCCACATCCAATAGTTAGCAAGCCGTTCAACGCGCGAACGCCAACGTCTAGTACTTTGTTGATAGGGGTACGTTCCATCGGGTTGGGGGTACTGCCAGAGAGACCCATAGGTCGACCACCAGATATTTTTGGCTGATCGTCCAGTGGCTCACCCATGGCGTCTACGACACGACCCAGCAATCCATCGCCGACTAAGGCAATGTCGGTTTCTTTGTGCACAAAAACGCGGCAGCCCGCACTTAATCCAGTGGCCTGCCAAAGCGGCATCAAGTACACGCTACCTGATTCAAAGCCCACCACTTGAGCGTCAACGTGTGCTCCATCCGGCCGTAAGATGCGGCAGATCGAGCCTACTGCGGCGCTAACGCCTTTAGCCTCAAGGGTCAGACCAACAATACGCGTCAGTGTGCCGTAGCGGCGGGGCCGCGGCGGCCTGAGTTGTGCAGACATCGCCTCTGCGTATTTGCTGAGATTTAGCACGGCTTAATCTTGCGCCTCATCGTTTGCAAGACTGTGCGGCAGCTCCTCAAATTCTGCGTCTTCTACGTTNTCTGTTTCTGTCTCTGTTTCTGTTTCTGTTTCTGTTTCTGTTTCTGTTTCTGTTGCAAAAGTATCGGCAATGTCGGCGTGCTCGAGCTGTTGCGCGAGCTGCTGTACGCGCTGCGCAATGAAATCTTCAACTTGGGCATTGTTAACGATGAGGCGAACATCGCCGTCGTATAGATGCTCGTCGCCAATCACCGGATAACTGCCCGTGAGTCCTTGTAACGGCTGNGCTTGCAAGCGCCTTGGCCCANGANTCAGACACGTGTATTTCAATATCGCCTAATTCAGTCGGGTCTAGATCATCAATNACCGCTGCNACTACTGCGTCTATAGCGGCAGCTGATTGACTCAACTCTTTTCGGGCAAGGTGTTCGGCCAACGCTAGGGCAAGGTCTCGCACAGGTTTGAACAACGGCTGGCTGATTTCCAGATCGCGTTTTAGAGCGCCCATAAATTCTGCAAACTCTCCATCCACCAACGCTTTGTGCTCTGTCTGCATCTGTGTAAAGCGCTGGTCGGCAGTCGCTTCACCGGCAGCCAATCCGTCAGCTCTGGCTGCTGCCACGAGTTCGTCAACCTGTTGTTGGCTATAACTGACCTCTGCCGAAGTTGGCGGGCTCGGCGATCCGGTCTCGGTGCCAACATCTGCTTCAATGCCCGCGATGAATCCCGCCGACTTTGCAGCGGTCACGGTAAGACCAGTGAACTCTTGTTCGCTCTTTGGTTTGCTGAACCGGGGGTCACTCGACCAAGCATCATTGCTCATGATAAGACCTAGACGTAATCACCGCTGTCCCCCGCCGACATAATAATTTCGCCGGCCTCTTGCAGCTTGCGCGCCTGACGCACAATATTTTTTTGTGCTGCATCCACCTCAGCAATGGGTTTCGGGGTAGCCACTTCCATGTCGTCTTTCATCACCAGTGCTTGGCGCTCCGAGACGTTTTCTAAGAAGTAGTCGATAAGTTGTTGCGGCGCGCCCCGGAACGCCAGCATTAGTTCCTCCTGGTCTAGGGCCTGCCCAAGGGTCTGCATGCTGCGGCGATCTAACTTAATAAAATCTTCGAATTCGAACATATTGTCTTGGATATCGACCGCAAGCTCTTCGTCCAATTCTTTGAGACCGCCAAACACTTCTGTTTCGAGATCTAGCTTGGTGCGGTTCATGATCTTCGCCGCCGCACGCACACCTCCCACAGTTGGCGCCGCTTGAGAAGTCATGGAGCTTTGCAACTGTCGCTGCACAACATTTTCCAGTTCAGACATTGCACTGGGCTGCACCGTGTCTAATAGTGCAACCCGGCGCATAACTTCAATTCGCATATCGCTCGGTAATAGCGCAAGTAATTCTGCCGCAGTGTCCTCTTCTAACACGGACATAATGATGGCAATCACCTGGGGGTGCTCATCACCGATCATTTCGTAAATATTTTGCGGCGTCATCCAAGCGAGTATTTCCAAACCCTTGCTGGCCGACGACGGCACGATCCTACTGAGCACTGATGCCGATTTCTCTGGGCCGAGCGCGCGTTTTAAGACCCCTTCAACGTAGTCTTTAGAGCCAAGGCCTAGGTTAGTCTGACCACGAAGCTCGCCAATAAACTGGTCCAAAACTTTATCTACAGCGGTTTGCGAAACGTCGTTCACCGACACCATAGCCGTACCGAGTGTTTCGACTTCATCTCGGTTGAGATAGCCGATAATGTCGGAAGCCTGCTGTTCTCCTAGTACTAACATCAGCAGAGCCGCGCGCTTGGTAGGGTCCAATGCAGCCAGTTCACGCTCTAGTGCAGACGGCTCTGGCGGCTTTACGGGTTCGTTTTTCTTGTCTTTTTTTGCCACATTTCTTCTCGCGATTTACTTTGGCTGATTCGTTACGAATTGATCATGCGCTTGAGTAGATTAGCGACGCGCCCTGGGTCGTCAGCTACCATCATGCGCATAACCGCAATCTTGTCTTCGTAGGTGTTTGCAGTATTCAACATGTCTTCCGGAATTGACGAGCGCTTCGGCATGAGTTTGGTCTTTATCTCTTCGAGGTTGCCATTGTCGCCTTGACGAATGCGTTCGACATCCGCTGCAGAAAGTTCGCCATCTGCCGAGCGGTTTGCGCCCGCCGCGCTGCGTCCGGCGGTGTAGTACTTAACCGCTGGACGCACAACAGTGAACAGCGTCAGCAACACAAGGAACACTGCGATAAGCGTTTGCGACAAGTACTTTATCGTCGGATCCTGTACGTAACCTTGAATCATCTCGAACGTGCTCTTGGGTGGCTCTTCAAAATCCTCGTAGCGGTTGTTAAAAGTGGTTGGCACGACTTTGACAGAGTCGCCACGTTGCTCATCAAAACCGATTACGCCTTTGATAAGGTCTTCGAACTCGGCCACTCGTTCCGGGCTAAGCTGCCCATTAGGGTCTGCGTCTGCTTCGCCACCTAGTATCGCTTTCGGATCTATGATCACGGACACCGTAATTCTGTCGATGGTGCCGACCTGCTGTTTTACGTAGCGGATCTCCCTGTCTAACTCGTAGTTACGCGTTGTGGATGTACTGGTCTGTGTGGAGTTTTCGCTGACCTCTGTTGCCGCGGGTGTTTCTACAAAGGTGCCCGCATCTGGACCTTGGCCGGACTTAGACTGCTGCTCGTCCTGACTTACAGATTCTGACCGCGTCTTGCCACCGGTGTTGTCGCGATCGAAGTCTTCGTATGTTGTTTCCACCGCAGTAAAGTTCAACATGACATCTACTTGTGCGTTCACATTGTCATAGCCTACGATTGCACCCAACAGCTGATCTATGCGGCTTCTATAGGTGTCCTCTATCGACAGTTCGTGTTCGGTTTGTGACGTTGTCAGACTCATAGCGTTGTCTTGATCCCGCGGCCCGCTGAGCAACGCGCCACGATTGTCGATCACGGTGACATTTTCCGCAGGCAAGTACGGAATGCTCGAAGAGACCAAGTGCACTATGGCTTGAATGTTCGTTTGTGTAAGTTGGCGCCCGCTGTAAGGTTCAATGTAAACCGAGGCTTTTGCTGGTGCTCTGTTCTTGATGAATGGACTCTGTTGAGGTTCTGCGATGTGCACTCGGGCTTTGCGGACGGAGCCAATTTGGCCAATAGTTTGTTCCAAATCGCGCTGCAACTGCGTTCGCATCAAACCCATTTCCATGTTCCGCGAGGTGGTCATGGAACTATTTTCCAATAACGATTCAAAACCCGCGGTGCTCGCGCTGCGGGGAATGTTTTGGCTCGCAAGAAATAATTTAGCCGAGAAGTATTTGTCTTCAGGCACCATCAACAGACCCGTATTGGTGTCTAAGTAGGCTCCATACTCACCGCCGGCCAATAAAGCGTCGTAAGCGACTTGGCGATCTGCATCTGAAAGCTCCGAGAACAACGGCCGACCAACCGGTGCTGACACGTAGGTGTAAATAAAAGCCAGGGCGGCCAGGCTAAATAGCACGACAATAGCGGGCAGCGTGCGTTGTACGCCTGGCTGATTCAGTATCGAGCGAATGATCGGCTCGCTCGGCGTAGTTGCCGGAGCGGGAGCAGCATTCGGTGCAGCCACGCGACCGGCAGTTGCCGGTGCCAATGCTTGATTCGAAGGTTCTAGTGCTGATTCGGCCATTATTTTACTCGTTAGGTGTTACTTCGGTGCCTGTTAGACCGGCATATTTAAGACGTCGTTGTACGCCTTAAGTAATTTGTTTCTGACTTGTAGAGTGGCTTCAAATGCCAGCGACGACTTTTGCATCGCCAGCACCACATCAGTCAGCGGTACATCTTCACCGCGCTCGTATGCGTCTCGCATGTCAGCCGCGTTCATTTGTGCTTCGTTTACCGACTCCACTGCGGTCGAAATGTAGTCGCCGAAACCTGTTTTGCTTGGCGCGTCTACGTTTCGGGTGGTCACATCGCTGTTAACCAGATCTGCGCGATCTTGATACGCTCTGATTTGGTTCATCAGTGAGCCGACTTTTGCCTGATATACACTCTCAATCATGGCACTACCCTATGCTGACTTGCGTCGCGGCAGTTCTAAGCCGCGTTCGCGCATGCGCGCTAACTTGTAGCGCAAGGTACGTTCGCTTATGCCCAGTGCTGTTGCTGCAGCCTGCCTAGTTGGGGACGTTCTGATGGTTTCGGCGATGATGCGAAACTCATTCGCCTCCATGGCGTCTTGCAGTCCGTCCACTTTTTCAGGGTCATCTGTTACCGGTTGGGTAACAACGGGTGCCGGTGGCGCTGAGTGTCGTTGCGTCTCCTGCTGCCCCATAGGTTCATCGAAGATCAAATACTGGGAGTGAATGACCTCGCCAGTCGTCAACACGATGGCACGCTGCACCACGTTTTCCAATTCTCGAACATTGCCGGGCCAGGGGTAAGCCAGCAGCTTAGCGACCGCCTCCGGAGAGAATTGCAGCGTCCTGTTCTCGCGACTATGTTTGAGAATAAAAAAGTTTGCCAGCGGCAATACATCGTCTAGTCGAGCGCTCAGGCTCGGTACGTTAATTCGGAAGGTGCTGATTCGAAAGTACAGGTCTTCGCGAAACGGATTATCGTTGAGGCCAGAACGCAAATCGCGATTGGTTGCGGACACAATGCGCACGTCGACCTTGCGGGACTCGGAAGAACCTACCGGCAGCACATCTTTTTCTTGAATGGCGCGTAACAGTTTTGCTTGTAACTGTGGCGACAATTCACCTACCTCATCAAGAAACAGCGTGCCGCCATGAGCTTGGGTAAAAAAGCCTTCGGTGTTGCGAGTGGCGCCGGTAAAGGCGCCGCGCATATGACCAAACAGCAAGCTCTCGGCAAGATTTTCTGGCAAGGCCGCACAGTTGACCGGAACAAATGGGCCATCACGCCGAGGCGAAAAGTCATGGGCCAAACGCGCTAAAACTTCTTTGCCAGAGCCAGTAGCGCCTTGCAGCAACACGGTTACCTCAGACGCACCGACGCGTTCCACCAAGGCCAGCAATTGTTGGCTAGTCTCGTCAACAAACACATACGACTCGTATTTAAGCAATCTTAGGCGTGCTGACGCCGCCACTGTTTGCCAGACCTTAGCATCGGCGTTGTCCGTGACGACATCATCCACACCACTCTTTACGCCGACAATGGCCGTATTTAGATCACTAACGCCGACGCGCAGAATGAGATAAACCCTGGGACCCAAAAGTTCCCGTAAGGTTCTAATGTGCGTTTCTGATATTCCTGGCCGTCCTTGTATGCACACAACTTGGGGACCAGCCTCTTCTGCAACCAGCTGATTGCTGAGCTGACTGAGAGCAACCGGACGCGGACGAAAGCCGCTGCTGTTAAGCGCACTCACGGTGTGAGCATCAAGCCCTGCGCTGTTGTCCCAAAATAATTCAATCGGTTGAGTTTCGTACATGCCGCTTCTTCTGAATTCGTTGCCGCTTCAAAAGCAATATGCGTGCCAGGAAAATTATTGATTAAATTCAGTAAGTTATGTGGGTAGTTGATAAATCAACAGGGCCAAGATTGCCGTATGACGAGAATCCGACGACCCACCGAAGCAAATCACCGGTGAGTGTTTGCCGCTTAGGCAACTCGCAGTTCGTACTTCTTAATGCGCTCGATTAAGGTTGTCCTTTGCATCTTTAAGAGTTTCGCACAACGGCTCACATTGCCGCCGGTTTCTGCTAGCGCCCGTGTGATCAAGTCCTGCTCGATATCGCTGAGCATGCTTTTGAGCGATTGATCCCTGGCGCGAAAGTCTTCATACCCCTGAGCCAGCATAACGATAGACTCAAATTCAGCATCGACCTCGGGGGGCGCCGCCGGCGACGGGTCTTGCAAAAACTGCTGAGCGGCATTGAGGTGTTGTGTCGCGTGCTCCGATTCAATAACGCCGGCAAAGACATCTGTTTCCGCGTCAGCTTCTGCCAACGGCAGCTCAGCCAAACCATCCAATGCCCCCGGTGGCAACATTGAGACATCGACATTGTGGAGATCTAGGGTTTGCCCCGGATACAACACTGACAACCGATGCACAGTATTCGACAGCTCCCGCACATTTCCCGGCCAGTCATAGGCTTGCAAGAGCTTAGACAGACTAGGCGCTAAGGTAATGGGTTTATCCACCGACTTGAGGTTCTCGGCGAAATGCGCAATCAGCTCCGAAATTTCTGAGCGTCGATCGCGCAACGGCACCACTTGCACCGGCAACACATTGAGCCGATAAAACAAATCCGCACGAAACCGCCCTGCGACGATTTCTTCCTCTAAGTTGCGGTGGGTGGCGGCTACTACCCTAATGTCTACATCAATGACTTCGTTCGAGCCAATGGGGGTAACGTTGCGCTCCTGCAGCACGCGCAGCAATTTCACTTGCATACTCATAGGCATGTCGCCGATTTCATCCAGGAACAGAGTGCCGGTATCCGCTGCTTGCAATTTACCCCGATGATCCGCGATGGCACCGGTGAAAGCGCCCTTTTTGTGTCCGAAAAGTTGACTCTCTAGCAGGTCCGCAGGAATCGCGCCGCAGTTAACCGCAATAAACGGTCGATAACGCCGCTCCGACCGATCGTGTATTGCTTGAGCCACCAACTCTTTGCCACAACCGCTCTCACCCGTCACAAGCACACTGACGTCCGCCGGTGCAATTGAGTCAATCAATTGCTGCAGTCGGCGGGTTTGCTCGCTGGATCCGATAATTGAGTACTGCAACAGTCGTAACCTATAAGTTGACTTCTTACTGTAGCCAAAACCACTAAATTTGGCGAGGCTGCTGCCGACATAGCTTGTGTTGAAGCAAAAATATCGGGCTTGCGAAGCGCAATCGAGCTAACTTACCGCGGCAGCGCATGGCACAGATTTTGCTTTGAGTAAATCAACGTAACGAAACTTCGACACCTCGGAGATGTGAAAGGAAAGTGGCTGTAGACTTTATAAATTCACTAGGCGCCGGTGCTGGCATTGACACAAAAGCGCTTGTGTCTTCGCTGGTGGAAGCCGAGCGAGCCGGCAAAAAGTCAATCATTGACAATAAAATCAGCGATAACGATGCCCAAATCAGTGGTTTAGGCACAGTAGTTTCTAAAGTAACCGAACTGCGGCTCGCCGCCATCGCACTGAATGACTCCTCTGATTTCAACAATTTCAGTGTCTCAAATACACAGAGTAGCGCCCTTTCTGTGAGCGCCGGCAGCTTAGCGTCCGCGGGATCGCACAGCATTACGGTGACCAGTCAAGCCAGGGCGCAAAGTTCAAATAGTGCCAACGCCAGCACCGGCTCAGGGTTCACCAGCGGCAGCCAAACTATCAACGGCGGCACAGCTTTCGACATGACATTCACTTTGGGTTCGAGCAATCAAACCACACAAACCGTGAGCGTCGCGACGGCCACCCCAGATGGCGTCGTTACTGCGATTAATGACGCAAATCTCGGAGTCAAAGCGCAGCTCGTTGCGCTCGATACCAGTGGCAGCAATTACTCAATCCAACTCACCGGTGAGACGGGGGCAGAAAGCGCTTTTTCAATCTCCGAGTCAGTCAGCGAACTGAACTTTACTACTCCTGCGGGCTTCAGCGCAGCTGACGCCGATCTCACAGTTAATGGCATTCAGTACGCGCGTGCCACTAATAGTATCGACGATATCATTTCCGGAGTTACGCTAGATTTAGCAGGCGCAACGAGCGGCGCCGCAACCATCGGCATCACCAGCAACACCGTTACAGCGCGCGCAAACATCGAGAACTTTGTTGTTACCTACAATGACGTTGTTGCGCAGATAGACGAATTAACCAGCTCTGCTTTCGGCGGCAGTTTATCTGGCGACAGCATCATTAAACAGATTCGTCGCGACATCCAAAGCATCGTTATCAACACCTCCTCGACTCCGGGCTCGAGTATCCAACGTTTTTCTGATTTGGGCGTAGAGATTACTAAGACCGGTAATTTAGAGATCAACGATACAAAGCTGAACAACCCCTGCGCTAGGCATGGGCTGCAGCGATACAACATCTCCCCCAGATTCGCATTGTCGCGGTCTCGGATGACGAGTGTACAGCCGTCCGCGGCGCACTCGATTCCGACGCGCTTCAAGC
>NHET02000049.1 GCA_002170355.2 Gammaproteobacteria bacterium TMED92 | reverse complement strand
AAGGGATCAGTCCAACGCGCAGCAAACACGCGTGCACCGTTGACGAAATACACCGCGTCGCCCACCAACACACCGCGACTGAGGGAGTCAGGATACTCTTCGGGCGCCAGAGCAGCGGCAGCTGACTTGATCAACAATTGGTTAGCACAACGCTTGTGAAAAGCCCCAGTGCCCCGCCATTTATAAATTCTGGCCATCAGTGCCGCGAGGCGTCTATAACCCAGTAACGGTCTGCCCGTTGGCCTTGATACCGTGCTCATTCACCGGCAGATCTGCATGTTCTATGCCCGGCTGCAACGTCGCACAAAATTCCAACATGATGCCGTCGGGATCTAAAAAGTAGAACGACCGAATCCATGTTTTCGCTGATGCCTCTGCGCCAACCCGAGACTCTTCACCCGTGACCACATCGTTATGATTCACCAACGGTGTGCAGTCCACGCCTTTCGCCACCAATTGCTCCCGGTATGCATCGATTTGCTCAGGCGCGACATTAAACGCCACATGATTCATAGACCCATGGGCCGAACTGATATTTCCAGCACGACTGCCGACGATATTCTTTACCGCAGCAACCCCCGGTTGGGCCGGTTCAGCATCGTTAAACCAGAAGAAAGCCAACTCACTACCATTACCCATATCGAAAAAGAAGTGTTGGCCGTAGCCTTCCAGATCAAACCCCTTGGTTAACCGCAGGCCCAATTTGTCGGTATAGAAATCTACAGTGCGCTCCATGTCTTTGCACACCAGAGCCAAATGATGCACACCGTTAATTTGAATCGGTGCAGACGCTGTCGCCATGTGAACCTCCCACCAGGCTAAATTGCTATAACTTTGTTTTCTCAGAGTTTTTGTTTAATAGCAACCGCCGCCATCAAGCAACCAATACTGCCCACAAAACTACGCCAACGGTGAGTATTGCCAAGCTGCGATTTAGCAGGGCACTTGTGCCCAAGGCACGCTGTAAAATCACCCCGCCCAGACACCAGGCGCTGTGGAAGACAAGCTGGGCAATCGCAAAGCTCAGCGGAATCAATAGATACTGCTCTGCGAACGACGGCGCTGGCGGCAAAAATTCAGTNAATGCCAGCATTACCATAACCCAAGTCTTCGGACTCAGCGGATGCACAATCAGCCCTTCGCGAAATCTCAACTCACTATTTTGTTGTGATGTTTGCAAATGCGCGTTCCAGCCTCTTAGTGCCAGCCAAGTCATGTATCCAGCGCTCAACAACGCAAATACTTTTGCTACTGTGGGAAACTGTTGCACCAGAGCCGTTAGACCTAACGCCATCGCAACATTGAGCAATAATTTGCCGACGATCAGCCCCAGGTTGAATGGCATACAACGCCAAAAACCGTGTTGTGCAGCCGCACTCATNATNAGTAGGTTCGCAGGACCCGGTGTGCTGACCATAAGAATGATAAANATCCACANCGCGCCGTAATGCTCAAACACCGTTTTGGTCCCTGGTTCGCAACTTGCCTACCAACGGTTGGTTTGGCATTCGATATTGAGATGANTTAATGTTGGTCATTATTGTTTGCGTCAACCGCTTGGGAGTCCGCTATGCAAATTCAAGAACCCGTTCAATTNANAGGCGTTCCGGGCTCACCTTATACGCGAAAAATGCTCGCCTATTTGCGCTTTCGCCACATCGGCTACCGACTGCTCATNGGCAGTCAAACCACCCAGAGCGATTTGCCAGAACCAAAAGTGCACTTGCTGCCGACTTTTTTCCTGCCCGACGAAAACAACGAACTGCAAGCGGTTGTCGACTCCACGCCACTGATTCGCCGCTTCGAAGACAGNTTCANTCAACGTCAAACCATACCCAACGACCCGGTGCTGGCATTTTTGAACTACCTTATTGAGGACTACGCCGACGAATGGTTAACCAAGGCGATGTTCCACTACCGCTGGTATTACCAGGCCGATATCGATATGGCAGGCACCATTCTACCGCGCTGGACCGCCATTCAGTCACCAGAAGAAGAGCTGCAACGAATGCGCAGCTTCATCGCCGACCGACAAATCTCACGACTTTATGTGGTGGGTTCNAANGACCTTACCGCGCCGGTTATAGAGGCCAGTTACAAACGCTTTCTGCATATATTCGACACCATGGTGCAACGCCACCCCTTTGTCTTTGGCGCGCGGCCATCATCAGCGGACTTTGGTATTTATGCCCAGCTGACCCAACTCGCAAAATTTGACCCCACGCCNGCGGCAATNTGTATGCAAGAGACACCGCGCATTCACGCCTGGACCGATCTGGTGGACGATCTCAGCGGCAATTCCGCCGANGACCAGGATTGGATCAGCTTACAAGACAGCACCGACCACCTGCGTGAGNTACTCAGCGANATTGGCCGCGTATACGCACCNGCCCTACTGGCTAACGCCAAGGCCTTGCAAGCGGGCTCAGACACCATGACCACAAGCATCGACGGTCAGCCTTGGGAGCAGCCCACGTTCCCTTATCAGGCTAAGTGTTTACAATGGATNAACGAGGAGTACCAACAACTGGGCAGCAACGGCCAGGGCCAAGTAGACGCACTGATTGCCGACACCGGTTGCGAGCAAATGATTTTCAAATAGGCCNGNCGTGTATGGCGGCNCTGATAAGGGGGTCGCCATCATGCCAAAATTGCACATCACACCTAGCGGTCAGGCTTGCGGAGCTACCGTTGCAGGCGTTGACCTAGCCCAGCCACTGGATGCGCCGACCATTGAAGCCATCCGCGAGGCTTGGTTACAGCACCACGTACTGGCTTTTCCACAACAGCAACTCAGCGACCCGGACCTTGTGCGCATCACCCGCTACTTTGGCGAGTTGGGTGATGACCCTTATTTCGTGCCGATCAGTGACGACAACCCCGTAGTGGCACTGACCCGCCGCGCCGACGAACAAGCGCCGGTATTCGCCGAAAGTTGGCACAGCGATTGGAGCTTCAAAACTCATCCGCCCATCGGCACCTGCCTATATAGCTTGGTGGTGCCTCCAGTAGGTGGCGACACCAGCTTTGCCAACCAACAACTCGCCGTCGCCCGTATGCCCGCAGAGTTGCGCGCACGCTTGGAGGGCAAAGTTGCCTTGCACTCCGCAGCGGCAGCCTATGGCCCAGACGGCACCTACGGCACCAAGGATCAGGGTTCGGATCGCACCATGCAGATCTTGTACTCGGAAGCGGCGTTAGAGACCGAGCGCCATGCCATCATCAACCAACACCCAGAGAGCGGCGCCGAAACCCTGTTCAGCACCGTAGGCTACATCTGCGCCATTGAGGGCATGGAGCAAGACCAGGCACAGCAACTGATCCTGGATCTCTACGCCTGGCAAATACGGGAGGAATTTCAATACACCCACAACTGGCAACCCAACATGTTTGTTATGTGGGACAACCGCTCGGTACTGCACAGAGCGAACGGTGGCTATGATGGCTACGCTCGGGACCTGCATCGCACCACTATCGCTGGCAGTGCACAGCTGAGCTTATAACCACGCCATGAAAATCTGGACGCTGTATCTGGTTTTACCTGGCCGTTACGGCCCGTTGCTATCGGGTATCAGCGCTTTTGTTCTATTCGTGCTTATTCAGCTTTGGTTGGTGGGAGAAATTTTTTGGGTCTCTACCGGCTTATTTTTCGCCGCCATGCTCGCCTACCTACCCGCCGTTCATGCCTACATTTTGGGCATCACCCGCACCGCGGTAGCAGANCTGGCTCCCAATTTATCGGTCTCTACAGAGCAACAGTCCGCCACATTAGAACGCATGGAGCGACCGGGCNNCCGTCTACAAGTGATTTGCCTGGTAGCGGGTAGCAGCGCCGCCATCGCGCACATCCAATATATGGGGTTTATTCCACTGTACCCCGACGGGACGTTGGACTTTTCAACCATGATGGTCAANGTCAGCGTCGCCGGTACGCTGCTGACCTGGATTACCATGACCACGGTGATCAGTGGGCTTATACAGAACAACTATTTACTCAGCGANTTGTCTCTTCATCTCAAACAGGTAGATCTGTTTCGCAAGCAACCTTGGCAGCCTTTGGCCCGAGTGGCGACAGCCTCGTCTTTGGCACTGATTGGCAGCAATGCGCTGTTTCCCTTGTTGTTTATCGACTCAGACTCGCCGCCAGCGATGAAAATCCTGCCCGGCATGATACTGACCCTGCCCACTGTGGTAGCGATGGTACTGGTGCCGCTGCGCTCCGCACGACACCTTATTGCCGAACAAAAAAACCAGCGCCTAAAAGCTATTGACGAGGCCATTGGCAAACTCACCAACCCCCAGTCGATTACGGACATGGAGACCCTCAACACCCTGCTAACCCAGCGTGGACATTTGCAGAAAGTCTCCAGTTGGCCGTTNAACCTGGGCAACCTCGGACGCCTGTTGTTTTATCTGATCATTCCACCTCTGACCTGGGTTGGCGCTGCGCTGATAGAGCGTTTGGTCGACGGCGTGTTATAGCCGATCGTTCGCCCGCCCGTCGAACCAAACAGCAAGCGTGAGCGGGTATTGCACTGACCAATACCCCACGACGACAGCAGAACCCGTGGCATACTAACTAATGATTGTCATTATTACTTGGCAGACACAGGAACCACGCCATGCAATTAGTCACCCGAATTCGCTCCACCGCTGCCAGCTACCTAAGCTCAGCTCGCTTTGCTCGCTTGCTACAGCGCATTGCTCGGGGCAAGCGTAAACTCGCTCGCCAAGCCCCCTGTGTACACTACTTCCATCAAGTCGATGATCCGTATAGCCACTTGGCGGTACAAAAACTCCACCAGCTACGCGCCCAGTACGCCCTGCCCTTTATAGTTCATCTGGTCAGCGAATCCGCAGACGACTACAAAGGCAGTGCTGACGACTTTGCAATCTGGGCACAGCGCGATGCCGTCGCGATCGCCGCGGGTTACGCTACGACCTTGAGCATTAGCCATAACCCAACGCCAAGCCAGGTACTGCAGGCCAACCGAAAACTCAGCCCGCATTTAACCTCCGACACATTCGCCCGCATCGCCCAACAAGTGGGCAACGATTTGTGGACGAACAACTTAGACCCAGAGCCCAGCAACGAAGAAAATACCACCCAGACCAATAACGCCCTGGCAGCGGGTAACGCGCTGCGGGAAAAACTCGGCCATTACGCCGGGGCCATGTTCTATTTTGATGGCGAGTGGTTTTGGGGGCTAGATCGGCTGCATTTATTGGAAAGCCGGCTCATAGCGGAAGGCTTCGCGCCAGCCGGTACTACACCCAGCGTGCCCCTGCCCAAGGCAACCGATACCACCGGGCTAAACGCGCATGCCGTAACCCTAGAATACTTCCCGTCATTGCGGAGCCCTTATACCGCCATTGGTCACAGTCGGGTGTTGGCACTGATCGAGCGCAGCGGCGTTAACGTACATTTGCGACCCGTCATGCCGATGTTGATGCGCGGCGTGCCCGCTCCGAGAGCGAAACAACGCTACATCATCACCGACTCAGGGCGCGAAGGACGACTTTATAACGATCCGTTAGCGCGGGTAGTTGACCCGTTTGGCGAGCCGGTCAAAACCGCCTTTAACTTGTACGCAGGCGCGGTAGAACTGGGGCAAGGCATGGACTTTGTGACCGCCTATCTGCGAGCAGCCTGGCAAAACGGCGTAGACATCACCACAACCCAGGGCCTACAACAGGTCGCCCAAGATGCCGGCATAGATTGGCGGCGCATGGTAGACGCCGCTGACACGGTCAGTTGGGAAGCGCTACTGGATGACAACCTGCAAGCCCTTACCGGAGCGAATTTATGGGGAGTACCCAGCTTCCGCGTCAGCGGCGGCAACAATCCCGAGCCCTTCGTGTGCTGGGGTCAGGACCGCATTTGGCGGGTTGAGGAAGAGATCGCGCAGCGCGTCGGCTGATTGCGCCAACCTACTGGCGCAACAACCGCTTACTTCATCCGATAGCGTATCGGCAGACTCTTTAGACCACCCACAAACGTAGATTGGGTGTATTTGGGTTCGCCTGCCAATTCAATATGATCCACTCGATCCAGCAACGCGCGATACAGTGACGCCATTTCCATACGTGCTAAATGCTGGCCTAAACAAACGTGGGCACCGAAACCAAAGGCAATTTGCTTTGCGTCACTGCGATCAACTCGGAATTCAAACGGCGCGTCAAATACGCTTTCATCTCGATTCGCTGACGGATACCACAATATCGCCGACTCGCCCGCTCGTATGGTTTGTCCAGCCACTTCACAGTCCTGTGTTGCGGTACGCATAAAGTGACGCACCGGTGATACCCAACGAATCATTTCATCGATAGCCGTTGGCAACAGACCGTCAACATCCGCCCGCAATTTCGCCATTTCTCCCGGCCTTTCCAGTAACGCCAACAGACCTCCGGCAGTAGAGGCGCTGGTGGTGTCATGCCCTGCTGTGGCAATGATCATGTAATAGCCATTGGTCTCGTGTTGCGGCAGGTGCTCGCCATCAATCTCGGAGTTTGCGATCAGCGAAGCTAGATCGTCAGTTGGGTGCTTCCTGCGTGCCTCGGTTAACTCGACAAAGTACTTTTCAAAATCCAGCACCACGTTCATGAAGTCCATCATTTCGAATGACCGTGCAACATCCGGGTCGGTGCTGCCAAACAGCTCTTGGGTCAGCTTCAGCATCAGCGGCTCGTCTTCTTCNGGTACNCCNAANATCGACATGATCACNCGCAACGGAAACCAGATCGCCACATCTTTTACGAAGTCGCATTCGCCACCCATGGCGGCCATACGATCTATATAGTGGGCCGCTAGCTCATCTATACGCTGCTGTAAGTTGCGCAGATTGTTGCCCATAAACCAGCCCTGGGTGAGCCTTCGATAGCGCATATGATCTGGGTCATCCATTTGCACCAGCGAGCGCACCAGGTGTTTGCGCCCGGTCATCTGCTGCATCATCTCTGTGATCATTTTGTGTCCCAGAGTCGGACGTGGGTCATTTATAAACAGCGCNTTNTTGCCTTCTATGGCCTTNATGTCTTCGTAGCGGGTGACGTTCCAAAACGGATCGAAACCTTCCGGACTTAAGTACTTCAGCGGCTCGTTTGCGCGCATCCAACTGAACTGTTCGTGTACCCNGTTTTCGTCGCCCCAATTCGCGGGATTAACCAGGGCATTGTCTAAATCGGGGGACTGGGTGAAAACGGCCATACGAAAACCTACTGACTGCTGTTTTTTAATAACGCCAGAGTATACTCGCTGCCTGGCCCACTTCGACAACTCTCATATCGCAATCAGCACAAGGCTTCTATTGCAGTGGTTTTCTCTGAATACACTTTTTCTCTTGGGCGTTGGCCCTTCGGCTGGACGCACGACTTGGTATATGACAACGGAGAAGCCTATTTAGAGCGTTGGATTATTTGGTGCGGTTTCACTCTGAGAATGCATAAATTCCATAAGGGCGACGATGATCGCGCTTTCCATGACCACCCATGGTGGTTCATCACCCTGCCGCTGCGCAGCTACAGCGAACTGACGCCAAGCGGACGTTCGCACGTCAGGGCATGGCGCCCGCACTTTCGATCATCACGGCATCAGCACATTGTGCAATTAGAGCAGCAGCGGCCGGTTTGGACATTCATCATCACCGGTCCTAAGAGTCATGAGTGGGGGTTTTGGGAACGCGGTAGCTTTACCCATCATGAGGAGTGGTTGGCAAACCGACAGCGCCNTTCAACTTAAGCGTTTCGCTTGCAGCCAATTTAGAGCAAACAATAGCAGCGCTAGCGCCACCCCAGCCAACCGCACCGATGTTGTTGGCCACACCAACAGCCCAGCGCACACTAGCGCAGCCCCGCGCAAGTAAGTGGGTACTGTGGTCCACAGATAACCCTCTAACGCCATCGCCAAAACCACAATCAACAGCAACGTCACCGCCCCGGCCAGCAACACCACCGACCAGCCGTGAGCATCGGTCAGCAATAGCGGTGAGTAAGCCATCATTAGCGGAATTACAAATAATCCGTTTGCCAGTTTTAGAGCCGATACCGCAGCAGCCATGGGTCGAGCGCCAGCTATTCCCGCACCGGCAAAAGCGGCCAACGCAATGGGTGGGGTAACGTTTGAACTTTGCGCCAGCCAGAAAATAATCATATGCGCGGTGATAAGCGCCAGGCCAAGCTCTTGCAGCGCTGGCCCAGTCATTACCGCCAACACAATGTACGCCGCGGTCGCCGGTAGCCCCATACCCAGCACCAATGCCGCTACCGCCACTAGCACTAACGCCAGCCACAACCGACCGTCACTCAACGACACCACCGACTCGGTAAACTGCAATCCGATCCCCGTTTGGCCAATGGTGCCAACTACAATACCGGCTACGGCGCAGGCGATCGAAATCGGCACCGCCAATATGGCGCCCTGACGTAATCCGGCGACGATTTCTGCAAAACCAATGCGGGTATGCTTGCGCAACAGACTCGCCGCAACCACTGCCGCGCAGCCGGCCGCGCCTACCAACACTGGTGAGTAGTTTTGCAACAGCAGTGTCGTAATCAATGCCAACGGCAAAAAAAAGTGCAGGCCATTAAGGAAGATCGGCAGCACTTTAGGACGCTCTTGCGCACCAACGAAGCCAGCTTTTGTGGCCATCAAGTGCACGTACAACAACACCGATGTGAAGTACAANAACGCTGGAACCAGCGCCATCCAAACGATGTCGCCATAGGGCGTTTTGGTGAACTCCGCCATTACAAAGGCGCCAGCGCCCATAATCGGCGGCATGATCTGCCCGCCCGTTGACGCCGCCGCTTCGATTCCTGCCGCCTGGGCTGGTTTGTAGCCGAGCTTTTTCATCATCGGAATGGTTAGAGAGCCGGTGGTCACGGTATTCGCTATGGCGCTACCAGAGATCGACCCCATCGCTGCCGAAGCCATCACAGATGCTTTGGCCGGTCCACCACGAGACTTACCAGCTGCAGCAAAAGATAAGTCGATGAGCATTTTGCCAGCGCCAGTGACCTGTAAGAAAGCTCCGAACAAGACAAAACTGAACACCGCCCCAGCAGCAATACCGATCGGTGCACCGTATAAACCCGCACCGGTGAACACTTGAAAACGCACAATGCGCTCGAAGCTAAAACCTCGGGTGGCCAACACGTCAGGCAGAACGTTGCCAAAGGCTGCGTACAAAATGAAAACCACACCAATAGCGCACATTACCGGACCAACAGCTCGGCGCGCCAACTCTAAAGTGGCCGCCACCACGACTACTCCAGCAACAAAATCAAGCGTCGCCAGTCCGTTTAGCAAATGATCAATGCCGGCATAGTCGAATTGCACAATTCGCCAACTCGCCCACAACACCAGCAGTGTGCTGAGCGCGTCCAACCAAGGTAAAGCTAAACCGCGAAGCTGCAGCGGGTAGACCCAAAAACCTAAGCATAAAATCCAACACAAGTGCACCGGCCGAAAATACAGCGCCGGTTGCATCCCCAGCAGTGATTCAAACGGCAACGCACCAGGCGGCACGAACCCCGCTATTGGTTGCCAAAGCTGAAACACCGACAGCACCGCAGCGACCACAGTAACGAGGACCGGCCATGACCGAAGCGTCAGATCTGACGTTTCGGTATCGGGCTGCTGCAGCTTACTCATCTAGGTGATCACAAGGCTTAGTCGGGTCTTGTAAATACCGTTGGGTGCCTGGGTGCAAAGGCACAGCCGGTAAACGATGTATGTTTTCCAGCGTCATGGCCTTTACCACGGGCGAGATCTGCAGCAACGCTTGGCGCTGCTGATATACGGTGCAGGTTAACCGGTAAGCTAGTATGGCGGGCATGTCTTTATGCACTACCACAGCACTCCATATTCCCAACGCCGTAGTGTCAGTGGTGACGCCGTTATAAGTAGCACCGGGAATACGGTAACCGCTGTAGGCTGGGTATAAATCCACCAACCGCGCCAACTCTTCTTCGCTCAGATCGATGAGCCGCAACGACCGCGTGACTGCCAACTCGGTAACCGCTGCGATACCCAAGCCGCCAACCACAAATCCAGCATCCACGGTGCCGTCTTTGAGCGCCGCTGTGGTCGCCGCGAAACTCAAATAACGCGGCGCAATGTCCTCTAACTCGACCCCTAAACCGCGTAAGACATTGGCCGCAGCGACTGCGGTACCAGATCCCTGCGCGCCCAGGGCTACGCGCTTGCCGCGTAGATCGGCCACCTTGGTGATACCGTTCTGCTGTAGCGTCAGAATATGCACTATGTTTGGGTAGGCGGTAAATAATACGCGCAGCGGCAACGCTTGCTCGAACAAACCCTGACCCAAAAACGCATCGGTGGTGACGTCAGCCATGGCAATACCCAAGTCACTCTCGAGTCGCGCGACCTGGGTCACATTGGTAATGGAGCCGCCGGTCACTTCGGCTTTAACGTTAACGTCGGGTAATTGTTTAGACCATAGCGATGCCATGCCGCCGCCAAAGGGATAGTAAAGCCCGGCCGGGCCGCCAGTCGCTATAGCCAATGTTCGATCCGCTTGAGCGCAACCAACCAGTAGCCCGACTGCCAACACCAAAACGCTCATGGTTGACGGCCGTGCAAACCCCTTGCTGACTTGTGTAACCACCCTCATGCGTAAACGCGCGGCCCCTTTGTGACACCCTCGAGAGCGCGAACATTAACCGCTCCAGAGCGCTGCGCCAACTGGCCTCTATCAATCAAGGAAGGAATTTGCTCTGCACATTGATCAACACTTAGCGCCTCGGTATCCACAGCAAGTGCCGCCGGATGCGGCGCTTGGTAACACCGGTACGATTGCTACACGCCACTCGACATCACTCGAGCTATCGCCGCAATACAGCATCTTGTGTTGGCGCGGTATTGCCAGCGACGGATTCAACTGACTGCAAAACCCTGAGCGGTAGCAGTTTGCCGACTGAACTTCTCGCCGCTTATGAAGAATCACATATTGCGACTGGCTAGAATCCAGCGACCAAACCTTCTTTGCGGTGATCCGAGCCGCCAACGTAGCCATTGGCCAACCGCCGTATCAGCTGAGCACCGCCGAATGTACTGACATGCTTGTCCACTCGCACCTGATGGCCGCGGGCGCGCAGTTGCTCTGCGACCATTGGATCGAACCCTGGTTCTACACCCACGCTAAAGTCTTCATAAACATGCCATCTTGGCGCGTCACTGGCAGCTTGAGGATTTTGCCCGTGACTAAACACTCGATTCATCATCTGCACGTGACCCTGATGCTGCATATGTCCGCCCATCACGCCGAAGGCCATTTCTGGACGGCCATTCGCCGTGACAAAGCCTGGAATAATCGTATGGAACGGGCGTTTATTCGGACCCACACAATTGACATGGTTGGGATCGAGCACAAAGCCGCTGCCGCGATTCTGCATAGCAATCCCAGTTCCCGGAATCACTACCCCTGAGCCAAAGGCGCGAAAATTAGATTGAATAAACGACACCATCATGCCGTCTGCATCCGCCGTGGTCAGATACACTGTGTCGTGACCCACCGGCAGCGCTACTGGCGGTAATGCCATGGCTCGATCACCGATGGTGGCGGCCGCGGCGCGCAAACTTGCTGGATCCAACAGTTCTTCAATGCTGACGGTCATGGCCGCTGGGTCAGCAAAGCGCATTGCTGCGGTACCTATGGCTATTTTCATAGCCTCAATAAGTTGATGCACCTCGTCTGCTGTATCTAGTGCCTGGTCTGGCAAGTGCTGCAATATGCCAAGCGCTAGCTGCGCCGCAAGTCCCTGACCATTCGGCGGAATTTCGTGCAATTCAACCCCCCTATAGGGCTGACTAACTGGCGCTACCCACTCTGCAGCGTGCGAACCCAGGTCTTGCAGGCTTAGACAACCGCCCTGGGCAGTGCTCGCCGCCACCATCGCCGCAGCCAATTCACCGTGATAAAACGCCGCGCCCTTGGTATCAGCGATCAGCCGCAGGGAACGCGCTAGGTCTGCTCGCTTGAACAAGTCACCGGCTTTTGGCGCAGGCAAAAAATGTTGCTCAAACGCCGCAAAGCCGGCGTATTGTTGCTCTAACAATTGCCAGTAAAACGCCGTTTGCGGGCCAACCAAAAAACCGTCCTCGGCGTATTTAATGCCAGCGTCGAAGAGGTCTGCGAAGGGCAGTCGCCCATAGCGCTCACTCAGTGCGACCCAACTGCTGACCGCACCAGGGACCGTAACACTGTCCCAACCTAACTCCGGCATCCTGTCTAGGCCTTTGAAACGCTCAAGTGTCCATGCGCCGGGCGAGCGACCAGAGGCGTTTAAGCCAACCACCGAGGTACCGTCCCAAAGCAAACAAAACGCGTCACTGCCCAAACCATTATTGTTCGGCTCAACAACAGTCAACGTAATGGCGGCGGCGAGTGCCGCATCGACCGCATTGCCACCTCGTCGCAGCGCGTGCAACCCCGCCTGCACAGCTAACGGTTGGGAAGTGGCAACTAGATTTGCAGCAGCTACCGGCGCACGGGCCGAGGGGTACGGTAGGCTAGGATCATACATAGGCTCAGCAAACCACGCTTACAACGACGGTGCAACAACCTGCCGGTAGCGTGCTGAACGTTCACGGTCACCGATGTCTCTAGCCACCGCCATGCCAAGATTCAACATCTGTTCAAAACGCCGACCCGACGCGATCACCGCATCTACTATTTGTAGGGCTTGGTCACTGTCTCCCGTAGAATGCAGTGCGGTCGCATAGACGTAAGCCACATGCTGGCTAGGCTCATGGCGATAGGCTCTCTCGAGCAGTTCGATAGCCGCTATGCGGCGTCCTTGACGCACCAACCACAGCGCTCGCGCCACTAACACCTCGGCACTTTGCGGCAGTCGTTGCTGGGCAGCCTGCAACAACGGACCGGCCAATTCATCACGGCCGGTGATACGGTATAGGTCAGCTAGGTTAACCATCCCCGGAACCCAGTCAGGATTGAGTGCGAGCGCCTTCTGCAGCTGCTCTTGTGCAGCCTCTAGCTGGCCCATCTGCATGTACACATTCGCCAAATTCGTGCGTGCGCTGGGGCGATCAAGATGCAACTGCTGTAGCGCCACATAATCTTGCGCAGCACTCTGCAATGGGCCTTGCTGAGCTTTGGGCAATTGCTGCAACCCTTCCAACAGCGCCAAGGTCGCCTCCGTGCGCACCGCTACAATAGGATCTTGCAGCAGTCGCCGCAGACGTCGCCAGCGCTCCGGGAAAGACCACCTAGAGGCTCCCCTAATGGCACCTATGCGTTGTAATGCGGACTCAGAGCGTAACCCCTGGAGCAACGCGTCGGCACTATTTTGTCGCTGATACCCAGCCATCAATGACAGCGCAGTAGCGCGCACGATATCCGCTTGGTTGGCATTTACTGCCACGTTCACAAGTCCTTGCTCTGCCGCTCGTTGACCATCTCTGGCCGCGACGAAGGTCAGCCCAAAATGCACATCAGCTGCGGCTCGCTGCATTGCAGACGGCGCGAAATGCGCCGCAATGACCCCCGCAGCCCATTCTGGCGTCTGCCCAGTGTGACAACTTGTGCACGCGTCGGGAGCGCCAGTGCGGGCGCTCAAATCTGGTCGTGGAATGCGGAAACTGTGATCACGTCGCCCGTCGATTCCCATGTACACCTGTTCCGTCATATGGCAGGAAACGCACTGCGCCCCGGCACTGTCCGGCGGATGAAAGTGATGTTCGCGACTGTCGTATACAGCACCTATTAGAGCTGGAAACTCCGCCCTGCCCGCCGGGTTGTGGCACTGCGTGCACACGGCGTTGCCCTGGGTGAGCAACTGCGCCGAATGTGACTCATGGCAGTTACTGCAAGCCACACCGGCTCGATGCATTTTGCTTTGCACGAACGAACCGTAAACAAATACCTCGTCGAGAATTTGGCCGTCCGCGTGGTACAGCCCTGGGTCTAGTAACGACGGCAAGTAGTAGTCCATGAACTCGTGTTCTGGTCTGAAGCCTTCAGCCAGCTGACCACGCCGACTATGGCAGCGCGCGCAAGCATTTAGCTGTTGGTCCGCAGCCTTTAGGGTCGGCAATGACACTTGCTCGGGCTGCAACGCGCGCGCGCTTCCCGGCCCATGGCATGCTTCGCAACCTACGCTGATCTCGGCAAACTCGGTGGCAAAGGTGTCATCTGTTGGCCGATAGTTCTTACGCACCGCCGTAGAGTGACAGTCCGCACACATGTGATTCCAGTTCTGCCCGCCACGGCGCCAATGTTGCGGGTCATCAAGCGCGTCAACTTCTGGATTCAGGTGGTACCACCCGCCCTTGTGGGGTACCGAGCCGGGTGCGACGGGTTTGTTGCGAGCGTCCCAAACCATAGGCAACGCTTGTAACCGACCGCCATCAATTTCTACCAGGTATTGCTGCAGCGGCGCCACGCCAAAGGTGTAACGCACTGTGAATTGTTGCAGTTCACCTGAATCATTAGGCGTGGCAATAACAAAGCGCTCACCCTGCTGCTTAAACAGGCTTGTTTGTGAGCCATGCGAGAGTTCCGCGTCGGCAAAGTCAGCCAATACATTACCTGCGGTGGGTTCGGCCATTGCCAACTGATGGTGCGATTGTTGCCACTGCTGCCAGGCTTGTTGATGACAGTCGGCGCAGCCCGCCGAGCCAATATAGTTCGCGGCGCCAGGTGCTATCGCCGTCTCGCTATCTACAGCGGATTTGTTAGGTATGGAGTCGCTACAGCCAGCGACGCTAGCTGCGACCATTAAAGCGCTGGCGAGGACACCCAGTCGCTTACTTGTCATGCCCTCGCCCCATGCTTAACTGAGGCAGTTATTTCCCGTAGTGAGCCGCAAGAATACGAATTTCTTCGTCGGTAAGATCTTTCGCCATACCGTACATAACAGCATTCTCGCGCTTTTGCGATTTGTACGCCTGCAGTTGCAGACGCAAGTAACGCTGCCACTGACCATTTAGATTAGGGTAGATGTCGGCAATGGCCTTACCATCTTGACCGTGACAGGCAACACAGCCTTTTTCCGCGGCGAGTGCCGCGCCATCCACGGGTTCGCTTGAGCAAGCACTGAGTGTCAAGACGCCGCCAAAAAGTATTGAAAGAGTTAATGATTTAGATGTAGTCACGGCAACCTCAGTTCGCTTGACGACTGAAGTACTCAGCCAGCCTTTGGATTTCTTCATCGCTCAAAAGTATCGCTTGAGCATTCATTTGGTTTCCAGCTTCCTGACCGTCACGAAAATACTTCAAACGACTTACCAAGTACCCCACNTTTTGACCGGCTATGTTTGGGTAGCGATCCGAGGATGCAATACCGGTGTATCCGTGACAGGTCACGCAGTGGTATTTCCATGCTAATTCCGCGTTGTCATCTGCTGACGCGACTGGCGACCATGCCAGCATGCTTACCATCATGACCAACGCAGCAATCAAGCGTCCATCAAGCCCGATTCGGCTACTCTTTCTCATTTTGTGTGTTCCTTCGAAATACGAATTTCACGCTCGCGCTAATTGCACATTCATAGGTTTACATAGGCCGTCTGCCGGTGCTATCGATATTCGCGACCGATAGCAGAAACCGATGCGGANAGGCCTGATCACCCGCCTCAGGACTCTCTTGAGCCTGAAGCTGACGACCGCCAACGCGCCTAAAGAACCCCGTCGCAAAGCGTTCCGCTCGAACATACAGAGTGTCTTGGTTACGCGCGCGAGCACGTTGTGCAATTTCGCTAAGCAACCCCCGTCCAACGCCATAGCCCTGCGCATCTGGCGCCACATACAAACCATGCAACAAGGTCGCTTGGTGTGATTCGGCCATCTGCAGCGGCGCATCCGGTTGCCAAACGGCAACGCCAATTTCAGCGGCGGCTTTATAACATAAGACCATTTCAAAATCTTGAAAATCCACCCAGTTATAGCGCAGTGGCGTTGCAACAAGTCGCCGCAGACGGCTACTAATTGGCCACGTTCCAATAGCTGCCTCAATGAGTCTGTTGATCGTTTCTAGATCCTCGCTCCGAGCGTCGCAGAAGGACAGTTGCATAGNGNTTGCCGAGTCCGCTTCGACCGAGGAGTGTGTTAAAGNTTTAGCTGCNGCNCGCATGTGNNAATGATAACAATCTCAACCTTAAGGCTCCGCCCAGAAAGCAAGACGCAGCCTCGACACCATTTCACTCACGAACCTTTGACCCGCACNGCTCTACCTTAGCGCTTTGCNAACCGAGTTCTTGCCATGCAACCNATCGCTATTATCGGCGCAGGACTGTGCGGTTTACGCTGCGCTGAGGTTTTACGCCACCACAATTTGCCCGTACAGCTTTTCGACAAGAGCCGCGGACTCGGTGGCCGCTTGGCTACTCGACGCCACAGCCATTGGCGTTTTGATCATGGCTGCCCAAGTTTGCACGGCGACGGCGCAGCCTGGCGCCAACGCATCAGTGGCTATCCAAACTGGGAGGGAGCAATAATTGCGACCGGTGCACAGGTGCCGCCGTTGGGTATTAATCAGTTAGCGAAAGATATCGGTCACGGGTTGAGCGTGCATCGCGATTGCCTGATTAAGGAAATTCGGCGAGCGNCGCAAAGTTGGCATTTGACCAATCAGCAGGGCGAGCTATTTTCTGGGTTTGATCACTTGATCGTTACCGTTCCTGCACCCCAAGCGCACGCACTTTTGCGCGACATTGATACGCCGCTGAACCCAGAGCTGCAAAAAACGAGCATGTCGCCAAGTTGGGTCATGATGTGCGTGACCACACATCCGCTTATTGACCATGCAGAGCACCGCCCAGCAAATAACGTGATTGCACGCATTACCGCCGAGCACAGCAAACCGCATCGGCAATGCCCCGAGCGTGAATATACTTACGTTGTAGAAGCCACCCCGGCTTGGAGTGCGGAGCACGAAGAAGACGACGCAACGGCGGTACAGCAAGCACTGTTAAGCGCATTAGCGTTAGTCGTAGGCAACACGCCAGCACTATTACATTGTGCGGTACATCGTTGGCGTTACGCACGCACCCAGCAGCCTCTGGGCAGACCGTTTCTAATCGATGCAGCCCTGGGACTGGCGGTCGCCGGAGACTGGTGTTTGGGCAGCGGTGCAGATGCCGCCTACGACAGCGGCACAGCGATGGCGCAACACCTCGTTACGGACTTAGCGCCGGGCTAATGCCTTACTGCGCGGCGATTTCTCGCTCCGCATCAGCCACCATCTGGATCATTGTGATGTTGCAGACAATCTGCCGCTCCAACTGAGTAACGTCGTCTGCGAGCACACCGATGGCGGCTATACACAACTCGTAAGTTGGCTCGAAATAGTGATTGCCAATGAAGACAACAATGCGGTTACTGCTCACCCACAACAACAGACACAACAACACCGCCACGGTAATTGCACGAAACCACCGCGCAGACAACAAATCGATCACAACAGCCCCCTTATCAAACGGCATCAAACGGCGCCAACCCACATGACATTCTCTCAGGACGACGCCTATACTAGCGTACGATGTCTGATTACCGGCAGTTGTTGTGAAACTAATACGCCTTTTGTTCTCGCCACTAGTGTTTGGGTTAGCGTTTTTAGCGCCATTGATCGCCCAGTCTGTTATCGCGCTGAATTGGCAGATTCTCGGACTGGATCCGTTGTGGACAGGCTTAGCCGTAGGCGGAGGCCTTGGTTTAATGGCGCAGCTTCGCGGCAGTTGGGTATGGATCAAGTAATGTCGAATATGACCAACCCGGCAACCGAGCAAAGCCGGGAGCTAGACGCTGACGAGCGCCAAATAGCCGCCAAATACATGCGCATCGTTCCCTGGGGCGCGGTAATCTGGGCGCTCAGTAATCTCGCGATTTGGATCGCACTTTGGCCCTTGGTGCTATACGACATCATGCCGCTGTGGCTGGGCTTCATTATTGCGTCGATTAATGTCAGCTTGTGTTATCTGCCGTCTCACGAGGCGCAGCACAGCATCATTGCGCGTCGCGGCCAACCCTTGCGCTGGCTTAATGAGTTAGTTGGCCATCTTTCGGTGATTCCGCTGGTGCAGCCGTATCGCGTGCTGCGGCATACACACATGGAACACCACGCCCATACCAATGACGCAAAACTAGATCCAGACTATTCCGTGCATGCGCCGGGGGATTTTGCGTTTTTGCTGCAAAGCATAAAAACCCGCCAACCGGCCAGCAATACGATTGGAGCCTACGCGGACGCGCTGCAACGAACCGGTAAAGAACATGTCCTAATCGACGCGCTGGTCTATAACCTTCTGTTTCTGACCTTTTTGGTGGCTATGGCATGGAGCGGCTACGCGTTGGAGGCGGCATTGTTATGGTGGTTGCCCCGCCACGTTGGGCTTACTTACATTCAATACTATTTAAGCTGGGCGCCGCATCATCCTGGCAATTCGCAAGGTCGATACCGCGACACCAGAGCCTTTAAGAGCCGCTTGGGCAATCTGCTGTCATTGGGTATGCAGTACCACATTGTGCACCACTTATACCCGCACATTCCGTTGAGCAAAACACCTGCCGCGTATCGCGAATTGAAACCAATATTGCAACAGCGAGGGTGCGACCTAGGCAACCTCTAATCGCCTACTAGGGAGCCGTGCAGCAGGCATTAGTCGCAGACGAACCGCCGTTTTGATGCCTACCCATTAGGCTATGGCATTCACTCGCAGATCCGCTCAATATGTCACCTGGATATCGTTGGGAGGCGGGAATGGAACAACACAACACACCCTGGTTTTTGCGTGGTAACTGGGCACCAACACAGCAACAGCACACATCCACCGATCTCAAAGTTACTGGCAGCATTCCACCACAACTGAACGGCGTTTATGTCCGAACGGGCCCTAATCCAGGGTCGGGCAAGGCTCCA
>NHET02000048.1 GCA_002170355.2 Gammaproteobacteria bacterium TMED92 | reverse complement strand
GCCCACACCAGCTTGCCGCGAAGCTTTGCGCTCTCTGCCTTCGCGTTATTGGTGCTGTCGGTGTTGGTGCAGGGCTATTGGCTAGAGGGCCGAGCGCGTGCGTTGGCCGCCGAATGGCTACGTTTGATCGCGGTACTCGTGCTGGCGCTTGCTGCCGCAACTCTGTGGCCTGGAGTCGCGGCCATCGATGCTTTGATTATGCCCACCTTTACGTACGTTGGTGGCTCGGCTATGGCGCTGTTACTGAGTTACACACTACCCAGCAATAACCAAACGCTAACCCAGCGAGCGTAAGAAGTCCTCGATCATTTGGCATTTATCTGACCCACCAAAATAGTCAGCTTCGTCGGCGTCAAGGCCGCAGATCGTGTCTAGCAAATCGGCTTGGGCAGCAGGGTAGGCTGCGATTGCAGCAAGGGACTGAAAACGTGTGTTGATGGTGAATAGCAAATAGTCGTCGCTGAAGCGGCACAGGGTTTCGCGTTCAGAGCGAACGTACCAAGAAGAGACTGGTGTGCTAGGGAGTGGCTCTGGGCTCGGATGCCAGCGTTCGGTGTCCGCGTGAATAAACCAATTCACCCGTTCAAAGGGTTGCAATAGCGGCGCACGATTCAGGAAACGTTCGATTGGGTCACCTATCTTGTTATTCATGCTAGCAACCGGTGCATGTATTTGCCGTAGCGGTTGGCCTACTTTAGAACGGATGTTCCAGTAACTCGGCGAACAGACGCAGCCTGCCAGCAAACGTTGCTGTCCACGGCGTTGCATGATGCATAAGTCGTCATTGACCCAAAGCGCCATGTCCGCGATCAAATCTGGATAGCCGGACTGCGCAGGTATAAATTCGCTCAGTTGCAGTTGCGCATCGCGGGCTTGGTCGTTGTTGGTAACGGCGACGACATCGCGATACTGGCGGCGCAGCATATGCTGTTTGTGATCTAACACATCTGTAGCGACAGGCTGCGACAACCACTGTTCGAACGGAATAGGCGCTAGCCCGAGTCGGTATTTTGGTTTGGCGCCCCCCCAAGGCGGATTTTGCCAAAACAAAGTTGCGGCGCTGGGTTCAGTCACGAACGCCCTGCTGCCGGTTTAGCGACCAGTCGTAGTGATAGTCGATCGAGCCGCGATAGTTGATCAGTTGATCTGCTAAATCAGCACGTTGGGATGCGAGGTAGCGAAGCACCGCCGCTGTGTCGGCGCCGAAATCCGTTTGGTACCAATCGAATAGGCTCGATAATTTAAGTTTGCCTGCATCAGTAAAGTGAATTGCTCGAGCGTGCCGCAAAAAAATCTCTTCGGCGTCGTGCAATTGTCGCGGCGTGTTGTTTGCAGTATAAGCCGTAGTGCTCAGGTTAGGGCAGCCTAGACTTGCGCAGTTCAATACATAATGCAGGCGTAAGTCCTGCCAGATTGGTCGCAGTATCCGATGCTCTATGTCATTCAAGGTTACGGCTTGGTTTTCAATAGTCAGTAGCTCGTCGTTCCACGGACCAAGGCTAAACAAGCGCGACTTCATGTCACGAATGCTGTCTTTAGTCGGGTGTTGTAGCACCACGCGAACGGTCAACGCGTTGTACAGATTGATCCAATAGGGAAGCTGTTGCTCTCGACTCAGCGCAGTCGGTGTAATGGCTGCGAGGTGGTCAATATAGGCGTTCAGTTGGCTGGTGTCGCTGGCAGTGAAGCTTTGATACCGCACTCGATTAATGCCATCGGCGTTGCGCACCACGTGCCGATCCAGCAGTTGTTGCCACGACTGATGATCGACTGTTGCCGGGGATGTGCTGTCATGAGTCGCCCAGTAGCTCCAAAGATCTGTTGTGGGAGCGGCAATAGCGGTGCTAGAGGATAGCGCTAACACGACGCTAACGACGCGAACAATGAATAGTACGATGTTATTCAACGGCGGCGCGACGCTGTAATAGGTACGTTTTAACTCTAAGCTTGGCATTTTCTCGAATGTCCATATGAAATACCGGATAGTCAAGACCGTGGTAGTTGCCGCCACCAAAGGAACCGCCCTGTGCGCCAAACACCGTGTCGCTTTGGTCAGAAATATACAAAACTCCATTTTTGCATTGCGCCTGCAGCATTTGCGCTTGTGGTGCGGCCAGTGGTTCAAAGGTTACGCCGCTCGCCGCTAAAGATCCGCTTAGTTCGACTTGAAAACGACCGGAGGCTTTGACAGCGCCCCTGTGCAGACTCTTATCGGCGAGTCCGCCATTTAATTGCCAGTTCAAAGGGTTGGTACAAACGTTGCCGAGGTTTGCTTCAATGGGTTGGTCGATCACCGCTTCGCTATAGGTGTCCCAATGCACTGCGCAATGCAAATCGGTAGCGCTTGTACACAGCCTAACGTCAGTCATGTCGTCGAACTTTGCACTGGCTATACCGCCGCCTATCACATAAGCCGCGACCAGCCGCTGGGCCAGGGGTGTGCCGTCAATAACCTCTTCGAGTAAGCGCGTGCCGTGATGCGTGCCTTGGCTGTGACTGGCGATGACAAACGGTCGGCCCTGGCTGTGATGTTGTAGAAAGTATTGAAAAGCGCGCAGCACATCTTGATACGCAAACCCCAGAGCTTGCTCACGAATTTCTTCGCCGCGAAAGTAAGCGAAGATGTTGGCTTGGCGGTAGCGTGGAGCATATACCTTACAGCAACCGTTATAGGCGCTGGCTTGGTTCGCCATCATCCACTGGGTGTTCTCTTCGGCCTTAGTGTTAGGGTCCATTAAGAACGTCCAGGTATCGCCCGCTAGGTAACCTGTTGGGTGAATAAAAAACACATCCACGGGCGCTGTGGCCTGTATATCGGTATCGCTAATTCCTGCAGGGATACGGTCTTCTACACCAATACGCTGGGGCAGAGCGGCCCAGTTGGCGGCGTCAGCATAGTCCGGTGGAGCGGCTGTATCGCGAGGGTCAAAGGGTAAGCTTGGCCCGCCGAAGGCCACCGCCCAGCCTGCGGCGAGCAGCATGCCGTTACCGGTAGCATAGATTAGCCCTAGCCCGAGTAAGACAATGGCACTAAGGCCTAGGGCGATGTTGCGCAACAGTCTCATTAGGCGTCTATCTCGTAGTTTCGTTGCCTGCGTGGTGATAGGTAAAAGACACGCTCAAGTGGATGCCTGGACGGATTCGACCCAGTCGTCTACTACGCGCTCAAGAATTGGCAGCGGCATCGCGCCACCGCCNAGCACCGTATCGTGGAATGCACGGATGTCGAACTTGGCGCCCAACGCCGCTTGAGCTTGTTCTCTTAGCTGCTGGATTTTTAACATGCCAATTTTGTAGCTGGTCGCTTGGCCAGGCATGACAATGTAGCGCTGAATCTCTGAAGTTACGCTTTCTAGGGGCTCAGGAGAATTCTGCATGAAATAGTCTATGGCTTGCTGCTCCGTCCAACCTTTTGCGTGCAGACCAGTGTCTACGACNAACCGAATGGCGCGCCAGATTTCAGAGGTGAGTTGGCCAAAGCGATTATAAGGGTCGATATAAGTACCGGGTATTTCCCTTGCCAGCACCTCGGAATACAGCCCCCAACCTTCACTATACGCGGTGAAGCCGGCTTGCGTGCGAAACTGCGGTACATCCTCTAACTCTTGCGCGATGGAGATTTGCATGTGATGACCAGGTAGACCTTCGTGATAAGCGATGACCTCTAGTTGATTTTTCGGCATGGCCGTCATATCGGACAGGTGCGCGTAGTAAATACCTGGTCGCGAACCGTCCGGGGTGCCTGGGTAATAGTGCTGTGCAGCACCATCGCGTTCGCGGAAGGCTTCGACGCGCTTCACCACAAGATCAGCCTTTGGCAGCAGGCCGAAGAACTCGGGCAGTTTGTCTTTGATGTTGTCGATGGCGGCGGTCGCGTCGGTAATGTAGGCCTCACGTCCAGGATCGGTATCTGGATAATAATTCCACTCGCCGTCACGAACATGGTTAAAGAAGGCCGCGAGATCGCCATCAAAGTTAACCTCAGTCATGATGTCCTGCATTTGTTCGCGGATTCTCGCGATTTCGTCAAGACCAATTTGGTGAATTTCCTCAGCGCTAAGATCCGTTGTGGTTTGGGTGGCCAATCGGTGTTTGTAGTAAGCGGCGCCATTGGGTTGGCTGCCGACGCCTGTCACAACGTCGGGTGCCCGGTCTTGTTGCGACTCTGCCCAACTGATTATGTCTTGGTAGGCCGGTAAAAAATGCTGCACGAGTGCTGTTTCGGCCTCTGACAGCAGCTCATCGGCGAGTGCTTGGCTAATGCTTTCGTTGGCCACCAAGTTGGCGGCTTCCTGTTGAATGTCAGCCCACAAGTCGCTGTCTTGCTCGGCGTTGTTAGTAAAGGGGTTGCCGGTAACGATGGCGGTTGTCTGTTCGATCACACCATCCAAGGCGAAGCCAGGGCTGACCACACCAGCTGCTGCACTCTTTTGTGCGATGTCCAGCAGCTCTCGCATGCGCGGACGCACGTCTTTAATGCGCGCGATGTAGGCGCGCAAATCGTCAGCGCTTTCGACCCGGTGGAAGTTAATTAAAAATGTTGGGATATAACTTTGTACACCACTCATCTGATCAAAGGTCAGGCCGTCGTAAAAGAACTTTTCGCTGGCGGCAGCTTGTTCGTATTGGTAAATCCAAATGTCATAGGACACTTGTTCGGCAGGTGTCAGCGACGCGTAGTCGAACAGGCGCTTGAGTTCTTCAACGCTCTGTCGCTTCCACGCGAGTTGCTCGGCAAAGGCAGCGTAAGAAAAACTGCCCAGCTCGTTATTACGCTCTTTGCGTCCCAAGAAAGTCAGCTGGATTGGCGAGAATTGCAGCTCCTCCTCGTAGCGAGCGTCGAACCACTCATTGATGGACAGTTGTTGCGGCTCGGTACTCTGTGCGGTTGAGCCATTGTCGCAACCGCCGATGAGCAAACTACCAGCGAGTAGAACTGCAGTGGCGGGGAAGGTAAAAGAGGTTGTCATGAACGTGTCCTATTAGGTGTTATAGGTCAAAAGGTCGCAGCGGATAGTGCTCAATAAATTGCCGCAGCCGCGCTAACATATGAGGCAGTAAGCTAACAATGAATCAGTACATTTGAAAGTCAGTTGGGCGGAACCGAACACCATGAATGACACGAAGACAGTACCAGACCAAGGGCCGCTCAAGGGTTTTCGCGTTCTCGACCTGTCCTCCGTAGTGTCTGGGCCGATGGCCGCCGTGGTGCTGGCCGACCAAGGTGCAGACGTCATAAAGATAGAGCCGCCCGGTTGGGGGGATGGTATTCGCGGATTAGGTGCCAGTCGCAACGGTCTTAGCGCGATCTATGCCATGATCAATCGCAACAAACGTTCTGTGGCAATCAACCTTAAAATGCCAGAGGGACGCGATCTAGTGTTACGTCTGGCGCAAGATGCGGATGTGCTGCTGCAGAACTACCGACCTGGCAAAATGGCGCGGCTCGGCTTGGACTACGACGCGCTCAAAACCGTAAACCCGGATCTCATCTACGCCTCGATAAATGGTATGGGCGAGGTTGGCCCATTGGCTGAGCAAAAAGTCTATGACTATGTGATACAGGGCATTAGCGGTTTGTTGAACGCGCATTTGTCCGGAGCCGGGGCTGACAGTTTGCAAATGGTGCGCACAATTATTTATGACAAGGTGACCGCACTTACAGCGGCCCAGGGCATTACTGCAGCATTGCTGGCCCGTGAACGGGGTGCCGGTGGCCAGCACGTAAAACTCTCTATGTTGGACGCTGCTTTGTACTTCAATTGGCCCGACTTGATGTGGAACTTCAGTTTCAAAGGTCAGGGTGTGCAGTTCTCGCCAGACTTGGCAGATATGTGCGAAGTCAACGAAACCAAGGACGGGGCGATCATTTCCAGCTATTTAGGGGCAGACTGCAGTGGCTATGAAACCGAGCAGTTGTTGCAACTGCTGGCCGAGAACGACATACCGGTCGGGCGGGTGAATCGGCGCAGTCAGGTTATTACTGACCCTCAAGTGCGCGCCAGCGGGACCATACTGAGTGTCCAACACCCGAGAGGTGGTGAGTTGGTGCAGCCGCGAGCCGCCGCGCAATTTTCGCAAACGCCCACCGCAGCGCCCCAGGCGTCCGCAGAATTGGGCGAGCACACGGTAGAGGTGCTGTCCGAGTTGGGTNTGAGTCTGGAAGAGATGCAGGCGTTAGCCCACCAGGGCGCAATCGGTTAATNAGATGCAGCGCAGCCGAAAGAGGATTAGTTCAAGCACTGGGTAATAGCAATGAGCGAAAAGAACATGTCTGCCATTCAAGCTCAGGCGCATTTGCACCATGCCTTTCTGCTGGGTTTACAGTTGATGGTGTCCAGTAACCAATCTCAAGCGGATGTGGCGGATTGGATGTTTCGGCTGTTTCGCCGTCAGCATCTTGATAAGTTCCTCGCCAGTTTCGAAAAGCTGGGACTGTCTGGGTTGCCAGATGCTGTTGCTTGCGCCAAATACCATGTGCTGTCCAATAATGTTGGCGGGGTTGGTGTGGAGTACATGTACGAAAGTGATCAGAAAGCCTGGGTGCGCTTTCGCTATCCGCGCTGGATGTACCACGGACCGACCATTTGTGGCGTGCCTATTGGCGTCAGTCGAGGTTTCCTCAATGGCTGGTACGCGCACAACGGCGTTTCGTTAAACAATCCGCGGCTTGGCTATGTGTGTGTGTCTGAAGACATGACTGGCGAGTTCGGTTTGTGTGGCTACTTTAAGGAATTTGATCACGATTTAAGCGATGAAGAACGCTTGCAGTTTGCTAAAGATGAACTGCCGCCGCCCTTTGATGCCGAAGCACAACCCACGGTGCCAGCCGATCAATGGAANNAATCACGGTTGGCTAAGGCGAACCGTAACTATGCCCTCGACTACATTCGTAACGGGATTGCCGAGTTGGCGCATGTTATCGGGACGGCGCGAACTCGCGAGTTGGCCAGCCGCGCTGCACGGCTGATTGGGCTGCAGTACTTTGCGGAAACGGCCGCAATGGTCGGTGCGCAGGACGGAGGAGTAGAAGATGCAGCGGTTTATTTGGCAACCATGATGCAGGGTATGGGTGACGATGTTGAATGGTTTGGCAGCGATGACGGTGTGGTGTTGGAACAACGTAACTTACGTGTTANCCGGGGTTTGGTCGAAGCTGACGCCGAGCTTATTTTTGATTGTTGGGCGCAGCTCTGGCAGGGGACAGCCAGCTCGCAGCGGCAGCTCAAACGGCTCGAAGTGCGGCGTCGAGGCGACGCGGNGCGGTGGTCGTTGTCGCGGCGTTAGTGACGTCTAGGGTCGGAGAATGATCTTACCAATCGCCTGATCCCGCTCGAGTNGCTCATGCGCTTGGGAACCCTCGCTCAGAGGATAGATCTGATCGATGCAGGGATCGAATCCGCCCGCACAAAACTGTGCCCAGGTTGGTGCGAATTCTGCGAAGTGGTAGGCGTCACAGCCCCTNATTTGTAACCCCTGACTGAACAGATGCCCCAAAGANGGTAATACCGCGCTGTCGCCCGTGGTGTTGCCGCAACTGACCAGGCGTCCTTGNGGCGCCAGGGCGAACATTGAGGCTTGCCAAAGAGCGGGGCCAACATGATCGAATACCATGTTCGCGCCTTTGCCCTGGGTGTGCTCAAACACCCAGGCGGTGAGGTCTGCGTCGCGATTGTTGATTACCGCGTCGGCGCCGAGTCGAACGCCATGAGCGCATTTTTCAGCGCTTCCGGCGGTGGCCAGTACCCTTGCGCCTGCTGCTTTAGCAAGCTGNATCGCGGCGCTAGAAACACCGCTAGCGGCAGCGTGAATAAGTANGGTTTCCTTGGGTTGCAGATGGCCAACGCTAAATAGCCCATGTTGCGCAGTCATCCAAGCGGTTGGAAACGTGGCTGCGCTGTCGAAATCAATGTGATCAGGGATGGCGTGGATATGACTTGCTGGTACGGCGCAGAATTCCGCATGACCACCAGATTCGTTTAACCCGATCACCCCCAACTCGCNATAGACGTCGCCTCGATTAGCNAAGCGCGACGCCGCACTGACGGCACTGAGTGATGGATTGACCACGACTCGGTCGCCGAGCCGCCACTGGCCGTGTTGCTTGGCACCGGCGCCCAGTGAGACGATTGTGCCAGCGATGTCTAGGCCACCAATGTGAGGTAGTTGAAATCCTGGCACGGTATAGGCGCCGGCACGCTGCACTACATCAATACGATTAAGCGCGCTGGCATGTACCCGCACAACGACATCATCTGAATGGAATTGAGGATCGGTTACTGTGCCGTGCTGTAGCACGTTAGCGCTGCCGTGTTGAGAAAAAAACAATGCGTGCAAAATGGCTCCAAACTAAAGTGCTCGGCCTCGGAGCGTTTCAAGGTTCGGGGTATTCGCTACACTCTAGCGTCAGGACTAAACGAGCGTCCATCTTTGTTGCAGCAGCAGATGGTGAGAAAGGAGAGCCTAAATGGACCAAGAACTGATGTTTGCAACGGTAGATGTGTTTTCTGACTGCGCTTTTGGTGGTAACCCCTTAGCGGTTTATCCGCATGCCGAGCAGCTAACCAGTGCGCAAATGCAACAGATCGCACGGGAAATGAATTACTCGGAAACGACGTTTGTGTTGCCACCTAGCGACCCCCAGCACACAGCCAAAGTGCGCATTTTTACACCCCAGGCTGAATTGCCATTTGCCGGTCATCCCAACGTGGGGACGGCTTGGGTATTGGCGCAACATCCACAATGGGTCCCTGGTCGGGTACAGAACGGCCAAATGTACTTTGAGCAAGCGGCAGGTTTGGTAGATATTGAGATCGAGTATCAGTCTTCGCAGCAACCTTCAGCCTGTTGGATCACCGCACCTAAGGCTTTTGAGCGGCTGCACACAGTGCCAAGACAGGTGTTGGCAGACTGTGTGGGCATAGCGGTCGACGCCATCTGCAACGACGGCTGTGTGGCGAGTGTGGGCATACCCTTCGCCTTCGTGGAGGTGTCAGACCGTAAAGTATTAGCGCAGTGCAAACCGCATCTAGCGGCCTTTGAATTGGCGGATGCAAGCTACGGCTATCCGGCTGAGGGATTCTCTTTGATGGTGTATTGCTGTGGTGCAGCAGGTGTTTTGCATGCGCGCATGTTTGGACCGTTGATTGGTATCAGCGAAGATCCAGCGACCGGCAGTGCGGCTGCAGCGCTCGCCGCCTTACTGGCGGGCTCAGAATCCAAGGAGTTTGTTTTGCATCAGGGGGCAGATATGCGGCGGCCGAGTGTGTTGCAATTGCGCGTGCAGCAACGTCACAGTGCGAGCCCTAAAGTTCAAGTTGGTGGTCATTGTGTGCCGATGATCAATGGTACTTTACGCTGGGTTAACTAAACAGTGAGAGCCAGCTAGGTTGGCTGATCGCGAAGGAGCAAATATGAGAGGAATCGCATTTTTTATTGCTGTGTTGTTGTCGGCGACGAATTACGCAACAACGCGGCCATCCTATGAATCCACTTACGAGCCAAGATCGACGACGGCTTTTGTTATTCGCAATGCCTCGGTATACGACGGCACTGGCCGGTTTTTGCCGAACACTGACGTGGTGGTTGTGAACGGTCGTATTACTGCTGTAGGTACGAATATCAATGCGTCAGATGTACGAGAGATTGATGCTCAAGGACAGTGGCTTACACCGGGNATTATAGACGTGCACTCGCATCTGGGTGTTTATCCATCCCCGTCTGTTGACTCTACGTCGGATGGCAATGAAGCCACGGCGCCGAATACCGCGCAGGTATGGGCGGAGCATTCGGTATGGCCGCAGGATCCTCAGTTCGGTTTGGCACTAGCGGGCGGTGTCACGAGTCTACAGATACTACCAGGCAGCGCGAACTTGTTTGGTGGGCGTAGCGTCACTCTGAAGAATGTGCCGTCCCGCACCGTGATGGGAATGAANTTTCCGAATGCACCTCACGGCTTGAAAATGGCCTGTGGTGAGAACCCCAAGCGGGTTTATGGTAACCGAAAGTCCGCGCCGTCCACGCGTATGGGCAATGTTGCTGGGTATCGCGCGGAGTGGATTAAAGCCCTNGAGTACCAAGCAAAGTGGGACGCTTATGATCCCGCCGGTGATAAGCCAGCGCCGAGCCGAGATCTTCAGCTCGAAACACTTGTGGGCGTACTTGAAGGCGACATTCTGGTACACAATCATTGTTATCGAGCCGACGAAATGGCCACCATGATCGAGATTGCCAAAGAGTTCGGCTACCGCATCACGGCTTTCCATCATGCGGTAGAGTCCTACAAGATAGCTGATCTGTTGGCTGAAGAAGGCATATGCTCGGCGATGTGGACGGACTGGTGGGGCTTCAAACTCGAAGCGTTTGACGGCATTAAGCAAAATGTTGCGCTGGTCGATCAAGCCAACGCATGCGCAATTGTGCATTCGGACTCTGCTCGGGACATTCAACATTTGAATCAAGAGGCGGCGAAAGCCATGACTGCAGGTCGGCGTATGGGAATGCAGATCAACGCGGCAGAGGCCTGGCGCTGGATCACGTTGAACGCTGCGGCAGCGCTCGGGATTGCCGACGAGACTGGCTCTATTGAAGTGGGTAAGGCGGCCGACCTAGTACTTTGGAATCGTGACCCCATGAGTGTCTACAGTCGTGCTCAACAAGTGTTTATTGACGGGTATCTGTATTACGACCGCCAAGATCCATCGCGGCAACCGGTGACGGACTTCGCGTTAGAACAATTGTCTGGAGGTAGCGAATGAAGCGCTTTGCAAAAATTTGGATGGCAACGCTTACGTTGCTGTGGATGCATGCCGTCGCGGCAGATGTTGCCATTCGTAATGTTGAATTGCACACAATGGTATCTGCACAACCGCTGCAAAATGCGACGTTACTTGTGCAGCAGGGGCGCGTTAGCGCGTTTGGTCCAGACGTCAGTATTCCTGCAGGCGTACAAGTAATCGACGGCACTGGCATGGTCGTGACGCCAGGATTGGTGGAACCCCATAGTCAGATCGGTCTTGAAGAAATAAGCGCCGTGACGTCGTCAGTTGACAGCCGCAGCGGTGAGCAGGCGGCAGGTCCTGCCTTTGATATTCAGTACGCTGTGAACGCAGACAGTACGTTGTTGCCAATTAACGTTGTAGAGGGCGTAACCCACGCGGTTACCGCACCAGCTCAGGGGCAAGATATTTTCGCAGGTTTAGCGGCGGGCATTGTGCTGGCTGGCGAGCGCACCGTCGTGCAACCGCAACTGGCTCTATTTGGCGCCGTGGACGTGCGTGCTGCAGCTAATCTTGGCGGCAGCCGTGCAGAGGTCGTGGCGTCGCTGCGACGAGCGTTAACCGACGTTCGCAGTTTCAGGCCCAGTCGGTACGAGCCACAAGCCGGGCAGTACAGTAAAGTTGCGATGCAAGCCCTAGCAATGGTGCGTAAGCGCAGTTTGCCAGTGGTGCTGCATGTCGATCGGGCGAACGAAATACTCCAAGTTTTGCGCATAGCAAAAGAGTTTGAGCTACCTATTATCATTCGTGGAGCGGCGGAAGGCTGGAAAGTAGCGAAGCAACTGGCTGCCGCGAATGTGCCGGTAATTGTCGATCCAATGAACAATTTGCCTGATGGGTTTGATCGGCTTGGCGCGCGGGCTGACAACCCGGCGCTACTCCACGCGGCTGGCGTTAAGGTGGCTTTTTCGGTATCCGATTCGCATAACGCGCGTCAGTTGCGCCAATTGGCGGGTAACGCCGTAGCAGCAGGCATGCCTTGGTCTGCGGCAACGGGTGTCGAGCATGTTTTATTTAGGGCCAGGCAATGCCTTGGGGTTGGGCCTGGTGACGGGCTTACGGCCAAACG
>NHET02000063.1 GCA_002170355.2 Gammaproteobacteria bacterium TMED92 | reverse complement strand
TGTTGTCGCCAAAGAATAGTGGGTTATCAACACCCGAGAAGCCAGAAGCCATAGAGCGCTTCAACACAAACACGGTGCGGGCTTGGTCTACGTTGATTATTGGCATGCCATAGATTGGGCTGTTCTCGTCGTTGCGCGCGGCTGGGTTAACCACGTCGTTGGCACCAATTACTACCGCTACGTCGACGTTGTCTATGCGCGGGTTAATGTCTTCCATTTCTACCAGCTGATCGTAGGGTACGTTGGCTTCTGCCAACAATACGTTCATGTGGCCAGGCATGCGCCCTGCTACCGGATGTATGGCGTAGCTGACCTCGGCGCCGTTCTTTTCTAACAGTTCGCCTAGCTCGCGNACGACGTGTTGCGCTTGCGCCACCGCCATGCCGTANCCGGGTACAAAGGCGACTGACTGTGCGGCTTCTAATATTAGGAAGGCGTCGTCTGCGGTAATGGGCTTAACTTCGCCTTCTACCTTGGTCGCTTGCTTAGCTGCCCCAAAGCCAGAGAACAACACGTTTGCCAACGAGCGGTTCATGGCCTTACACATGATATTGGTCAGAATAATGCCNGCNGCTCCNACCATTGATCCGGCAACAATCAGAATATTATTGTTAATGGCAAAGCCCGCCGCACAGGCGGCAAGTCCGGAGTAACTGTTGAGCAGCGAGATCACTACCGGCATGTCTGCGCCACCAATAGGCAGCACCGCCATAATCCCAAACAACAACGCTAGCCCAATTACTGCGTACAAGTAGGGTGAAGACACCGACGGTTCTAGGCAGAACAATGCTGCACACGCCACCATGCCCACTAAAATCAGCGCATTCACTATGCGTTGCGCACCAAACACAACGGCGGCTGAGGTCATAACTTCGGACAATTTGCCCCAGGCTAAAATGCTGCCGCTNAACGTCATACCGCCAATAATGATCGACAACAAAATGGTGATGTTAGTAAAGGTGCTGTTGTCGATGTTATACAGCGCTGCCCAACCGACCATTAGGCTGGCGACGCCGCCTGAGCCGTTAAACAGCGCCACCATCTCCGGCATGCTGGTCATTTCGACTTTTTGCGCGACTACGGCACCTATGACGCCGCCNATNANGGTGGCGCCAATGATCCATTCCCAGGGCAGTATGTTNTTGTTGAACAAGGTCACAGCGATGGCAATGAGCATTCCCATTGCAGACAGGGTGTTACCGCGCACTGCGGTGGCGGGCGATCCAAGTTGTTTTAGCCCGAAGACAAAAAGCGCTGCTGACAGCACATAAATCAGGTTGATCAGTTCAATACTCATGACTGACCTCCCGTTTGATCTGTGTCTTTCTTCTTGAACATGCTGAGCATGCGGTTGGTGACCAAGTAACCGCCGACCACATTAATGGCGGCGAACATTACTGCGGCTGCGCCTAAGTAGGTGGCCAGCGGGTCGCTGCCATCGCCTGCGGCAATAAGCGCACCCACAATGGTTATGCCCGATATGGCGTTGGCACCAGACATCAGCGGTGTGTGCAGGGTGGCGGGTACTTTAGAGATCAGTTCGAAGCCCAAAAATATGGACAGCATTAATACTAGGGCGAGAAATACGGCTTCCATAATTACGCTCCGCTGTAGATGTTCTTGATGGTGTCGTTAACCACTGCGCCGTCTCGGGTGATAACGCAGCTCTGCACAATGTCGTCTGCTGGGTCTAGGTTGAGGNTTTTTTCCTCTTCGTCCCAGAATTCCTGCAATAAGTTAACGAGGTTATTGGAATACATTTCGCTNGCGTTGCGAGCCACNTCGCCGGGCAAGTTNCCTTGACCGATCACTTTAACGCCGTTGATGTCGACCACTTCGTTCATGACCGAACCTTCTACGTTGCCGCCTGACTCAACGGCCATGTCCACCACCACGCTGCCTGGCTTCATGGCTTCTACCATGTCGCGGCCGACAATTACCGGTGCTGCGCGNCCAAATAATTGTGCGGTAGTGATGACCACGTCGGATTGCGCAATCACGGCTTTTTGGCCCTCGCGCTGCAGTTCAACTTGTTCTGCGGTGAGTTCTTTCGCGTAGCCTTGTTCGGTCTGGCCGACTTCGCCCAAATCTATCTCTACAAATTTGGCGCCNAAGGATTGCACTTGTTCGGCAACCACGGGACGAGTGTCGAAGGCTTCTACTCTAGCGCCTAGGCGTTTCGCGGTTGCAATGGCTTGCAGTCCGGCCACGCCCGCACCAATTACAAACACTCTTGCTGGCGCAATCGTGCCGGCTGGCGTCATCATCATGGGCATAATCTTGGGGCTGTAAAACGCCGCCTGAATGACCGTAACGTAGCCTGCCAAATTGGCTTGCGAGGACAAAGCGTCCATCTTTTGNGCGCGGGTGCTACGCGGCACCATTTCCATAGAAATAGAGGTAACGCCTTTGGCTGCCAGGGCTTCGATCAGTGNCTGNTCGTTATATGGGTCAAGAAAGCTAACGCTGATTGCACCAGATTTAAGCTGGTTAACGTCGTCNGNGTCTGGCTTGCGTACCGCTAGGAATATGTCGGCTGCGGCCAGCACGTCAGCGCGGTTTTCCACAATAGTTACACCGGCATCGGCATAGCTTTGGTCCGCAAAGCCGGCCGCCTCGCCGGCGCCTGCTTGCATCGAAATGCTAAAGCCNCTTTTGATCAGTTTGGTTGCGTTGGCGGGGATTAGCGCANTGCGCACTTCACCGGGCCATGTCTCTTTAGCTACGCCTATCAGCATATAACCTCCTAGTGTTTGCTGCTCCGGCCACTAAACCTGCAGTAGCGATTGCCAGGTTTAATCGCTCCCCCAACCTGATCAGCGGCGCAGAGTAACGGCGNCTTGTTATCAAAAAAACGGAATAATTCAAAAGAAATATATTCCGTATAAGAAAATATGCGAATCCGCTTTAGGCGGCGCTAAAGCTGTGCAACTTTAGGCGCATAACCTCCTTGCATCCCCCGCAAAGGCTTCTCACAATCTCTGCCGGAGTTGAGGTGCAGCAAAACGGAACATTAAGCATGGCGAGTGAGCATAAAGGGGTGTCTAACNGAGCGGCGCTGGTCGCTGTAATTACCGCGTTTCTGGTCGGCATGATTGGCACCTTAGCCGTGCGCCCACCCGGCCAAGCAGCACAGCCTACTGCGCAAGGTGCAGCACAGGCGGTGGCAACGCGGATTCGCTGGCGCGTGCCGTTGGTGTTTCAAACCACCATTCCGGTGCTTGGCGACAACCCGGTTTATGTTGCCGACATCATCGAGCGCGCTAGTGGCGGTGCGGTGAAGCTCGAACTGTTTGAACCCGGCGAGATCGTGCCGGCGTTTTCGATTACCGATGCGGTGCGCGATGGCAAGATCGAGGCGGGGTACACCTGGCTCGGCTACGATCAAGGCAAAATCCCGGCCTCGCCATTGGTGTCTGCGGTGCCTTTTGGCATGGAACCGTGGGAATACAGCGCTTGGTGGTATGTGGGTGGCGGCCAACAACTCACAGAAAAACTTTATGAAAGTCACAACCTGTACCCGCTGCTGTGCGGCTTAACTGGGCCAGAAACTGCAGGTTGGTTCCGTAATCAAATAACCAGCCTAGACGACGTAGAGGGCTTAAAAATTCGCTTTGCCGGTTTGGGTGGCCGCGTGATCGAGCGGCTTGGCGCCAGCGTCACCATGCTCCCCGGCGGTGAAATTTTCCAAGCGCTCGAAAAAGGCGCTATCGACGCCACCGAATTTGCCTTGCCCATTGTCGACCAGGCATTAGGTTTTAATCGCGTGGCTAAATTTAACTACTACCCTGGCTGGCATCAGCCATTTACCTCATCGCATCTGGTGGTGAATCTTAAAATTTGGAACGCGCTGTCGGCCGCAGATCAAGGGTTGTTAGAAGCCGGTTGTACCGCTGCGGTGACGCGTAATCTCGCCCAAGCAGAGGCGCTACAGGGCGCCGTAATAGCCGACTTTCCGCAAGTCGGCGTGCAGGCCGAACGCTTGCCCGAGCAGTTGTTACGCGAGCTCAACAAGGTGGCGGATACCATCATTGCAGAGGAAGCGGCCAAAGACGCTGACTTTGCCGAAATCTTAGCGTCCCAACAGCAGTTCCGTGCTGACTACAAACACTGGAAATCGTTGGCGTATTTGCCCCGAGATTTCGACCAATAAAATGAACAACACGTTACTGCCACACACTCCGGTTTCTGCCGCCATCGACAAGGTGCTGACGCGTATTGGCGAGTGCTTATCTTACGTTTGGCTCGTGCTGTTGGGCATTATTGTNGTCAATGTGGTGGCTCGTTATGTGTTCGACCAAGGTCGCATCGAGCTAGAAGAACTGCAGTGGCACCTTTATTCCATTGGGTTTTTGTTTGGCATGAGCTACGCCTATCAGGCCGACGCACACATTCGCGTTGATGTGCTGCACGAGCGCTTACAACCAAGACTGCAAGCTTGGATTGAGCTGTATGGCATTTTGTTATTTTTGTTGCCGTTTATTGCACTGATTCTGATTTATGGCGTGCCTTTTGTGATCTCTTCCTATGCGCTAGNCGAAGTTTCTGTATCGCCAGGTGGTCTTCCACTACGTTGGCTTATTAAGGCAGCGCTGCCCCTGGGTTTTGCGTTGCTGTTGTTGAGCGTGTGCAGCCGTTTGTTGCGGGTATGGCACTTTCTGTTTCTCGCCAATTCGACTCCGGGTTCTGTCGCCACCGAGCAGGAAACGCAGTAATGGCAGCTAACGAAGTGCTTGCGGTATTGATGTTCTTAAGCTTTATCGCTCTGGTGTTTTCNGGATTTCCGGTGGCCTGGCTGTTGGGCGGTCTGGCGGTGATTTTTAGCGCCTTGGCGATTGTGCTTCAGGTGGATTTCAACTTACCCATTGCGTTGGACTGGTCTTATACCTCGCTGTCGGTAGAGCGNATTTGGAACGTTATGGAAAACTGGGTCATGGTGGCCCTGCCGATGTTCATACTCATGGGTTTGTTACTAGACCGCTCGGGCATTGCCAATCAATTGATGACCAGCTTTGCGCGTTTGTTTGGATCAGTGCGCGGCGGTTTAGCGGTTACCGTGGCGGTTATTGGGCTTTTGCTTGCGGCGACCACCGGCATTATCGGCGCCTCTGTNGTGCTACTGGCATTGCTAGGGTTGCCCGCCATGCTGCAGCAAGGCTACGACAAGAGCTTAGCCAGCGGCACAGTGTGCGCTGTGGGAACATTGGGGATTTTAATTCCGCCGAGCATCATGCTGGTGTTAATGGCCGATCGCATGGCCATGAGCGTAGGCGACTTATTTTTAGGCGCGGTGTTTCCAGGCGCGTTGCTGGGCGGCTTGTACATCGCATACATACTACTGGTAGGTTGGTTGCAGCCGCACAAGGCGCCCATCGCCNCCGTTGAGGCCTTTGACTGGCAAGCCGTGGTCGATCTCTTTAAGGCGATTTTGCCACCAGCGTTTTTGATCCTTGCGGTATTGGGCAGCATTTTTATGGGTTTGGCTACGCCTACAGAAGCTGCAGGCGTGGGTGCCGCCGGAGCGTTATTGTTAGCGGTCATCAAGCGTCAAATGAACTCAGGCGTAATGCGCGAGGTGCTACAAGAGACCACTCGCACCACGGCGTTTATTTTTGCCGTCTTACTCGGCGCTACCGCGTTCTCTTTAGTGTTACGCGGTTTAGGTGGCGACGAGTTGATCGAGCGTTTGCTTTTGGGCCTGCCTTTTGGCCCTACCGGCATTATTATCTGCATCCTCGCGGCGACGTTTATTTTGGGGTTTTTCCTCGACTGGATCGAGCTGACGCTCATTGTGCTGCCCTTGGTGGCGCCAGTGGTTGCCAACCTTGGCTTTGANCCGGTGTGGTTTACGATTTTATTCGCGGTGTGTCTGCAAACGAGTTTTTTAACCCCTCCTGTGGGGTTCGCTATCTTTTATCTNAAAGGTGTGGCGCCCGAGGGTATAGACGTCGGCACAATTTACCGCGGCGTTTTGCCTTTTATTGCGTTGCAGGTATTAGGCATGTTGATCATTTTCAACTGGACCGAAATTGTTACCTGGTTACCCACCCAAGCCTATGGTTAGACTCGCGGTGCTNGCCTCGCATGAGGGAACAACGCTNCAGGCGTTGATTAATGCCTGTGCGGACCAGCGTNTGGCCGCCAAACTGGTTNTTGTGATCAGCAACAACAGCGGCTCCGGGGCGCTGAAACGCGCCCACGACGCAGACATTCCTGCCCAACACATTAGCGGCAAGACNCATGCCTGCGAGGATCAAGCCGTACTCGAAGCTTGCCAACAGGCCGGGGCTGACTGGGTGCTNTTGCTGGGCTATATGAAAAAGCTCGGCGAGCAGACGTTGGCGGCGTACAAAGGACGTATTCTCAACACCCATCCGGCGCTGCTGCCAAAATTTGGTGGTCAAGGGNANTTCGGTCGGCGCGTGCATGAAGCGGTGATCGCCGCCGGCGAAACTCAGAGCGGCGCGAGCATTCATGTGGTGGACTATGACTACGATACCGGGCCCATTCTTGCGCAGGTCAGCGTGCCAGTNTTAGCAAATGATACTCCGGCGCTGCTGGAAGAGCGCGTAAAAGCCGCCGAACAGNGGCTGCTAGTTGATACCATTTCCCAACTAGACCCCTAAGGCTCTAANATTTGCAACACCTGCGAATGCAGGACTGGATTCGCTGACGCCACCACATGCCCGCCCATGCTCGGATTNCCCCCCGCNACTGTNGTAATGACNCCACCGGCGCCACGGATGATCGGAATCAGCGCTTGAATATCATACGCATTCAGCGAGCCGTCGAAGCCGATGTGCAGTTGNCCCATGGCGACCAGTCCAAACAGATAACAGTCGCCACCAACACGGCTAAGCTGCACGGCACGGGCCAAAGCGGTGTAACGCTGCACAACGTCGGCGTCTAGCCATTCCGTGCCGGTGGTGCACAAAATGGTCTGCGCCAAGTCGGTGACCGTACTGGTTGCTAGGGGGCGCTCGTGAGTGCCATGTTGGAATCCTGCTGTGGTGCCGTCGCCAAAGAACAGCTCGTCAGTATAGGGCTGGTAAAGCACACCGACTATGGGCTGTTCACCGTCAAATAACGCCAGCAACACGCCCCAATGCAACATGCCGCTCATAAACGCGCGGGTGCCGTCGATGGGGTCGATCACCCAGGTCAGACCGTTACCCGACTGCAGGCCAAACTCCTCGCCGTAAATGCCGTGCTCTGGGTAACGATCGGTTATGTGTTGGCGAATTACCCGTTCGGCCTCACGATCCGCCAAAGTGACTGGATCAAAGCCTTGTTGGTATTTGTTCTCTAAACCTAGCTTGGCGGCACCCGCTCTAAAGTACGGCACAATGACCGCCCCTGCAGCGCGCGCTGCAGCCTTGGCAAACTCTAAAAACTCCGCNCGCTGAACGGCGCTTACGCTAACNGGCGCTGTGTATTCAAAACTCGACACTGTATCCCTCTGCTTATGACTGCTTTTCGGGTAGCGAGTTCGGCATCATATAAGAGTTACTNCACAAACACCCAGTCCCGGCGTTAATTCAGTCGTTCTGACAGGGTCCAGGGCTAGTCTGCTCTGCACACAGCCAAGTCACAGTACCCTTGGTAGCAGGTCGCTATTTCTTCTATGTGCCAGCCGGTGCGCTCCAGTGCATCTGCGAACTCGGTCGGGCTGTGCAACCAGTAGCTGCCCTGGCGCTGCGCCTGCAGCCCAATACGGTTCTGTTTTAGCACCTCTCGGTACCGCCAAAACCACGCCAGCGCACCACGCACACCATGTTGTTTTACCAACGACTTGAGCATGAACATACTCCATTTGCCCACATCCATGGGACGGCCAAAATCGATGATGAACAACTTGCCGCCACGCTTTGTCACACGGCGTATTTTTCGCAGCATGGCATGAGGATGAGGCATTGCGTACAGCGCGTTAACGCAGATCACCAGATCCTGCGAACCCACTGCTAGCAATGCATCGCGCAGGGTATTTTGAATCACTTCCACCTTTAGACCCTGCAGGCGATACTTAATCAGCGCCTGAGTGTTCATCAACGCGTTAGAGTCTAAGTGGGTAAAACGCGCCCCCACTAAGATGTCGCCCANAACGCTGNTGTAGTTGCCGGTACCGGCACCAATGTCCAGTACCTGCGGCGGCGTCGACAGCTGCCAATTGCCGACACGATCTTTTAGCAGTTGAATATTCTCCTGATACGCCGGATTTGCCTCACACATAGCGTCGTAATCTAGCGCGTAACGTGCCCAATCTATTTCGTCCATGCCACCTCCAAAGACATTGGTTATGAAGTTTTACCCGAGCGCTTAGATACCGAACCTTGGCTTGAATAACCAAAACCATAGCCTGGTCACCAGGCCAATGCCCCGATAGCAGCTCAGTCGCAGCACATCCATGCCGTTAGGCTTAATAACGCCGAGGTTGAGCAAGTACTGATAGGGTTCGCGAAACATCANGTTCCAGATCACCGGGCTGACATCGCGACCAAGACATACGTCTACCGCGTTCATCAGCATTAAATGCTGTTCGCCGTTCCAAAATTCGTCGTCTACGGTGACTCCCAGCTCTTTGCAACCTATCGATTTGTAGAAATTCAACAGGTTCGGCAACGACACCGACAACACATAAGGTCTACCCGCCGGTATGGCGGATACAAATAACTGATGCACAACATTGGCAAACAAGTTGCCACGGCGGTATTCCGGATCGGTACAGGCGCGGCTGACCTCTACCATTTGTCCTCGTGGCGGCAGCGCCTCGGGATCCTTCAAATACTTTTCCATAGACAGTGGTTGGTCGTGTTGCACAAAGCGGATTCGCGCAGACGCCACAATACGTCCTTTGTGTTTGCCAACCAAAGTGCGCGCGCTTGGATCATCCTCGTCAGCTAAGTCTGCGGTACCAACATCGGACTTTTTTAAGTTGCCGAATTGTCGATGTGCTGCCAGCCGCAGCTGCAATACACCGGCCAAATCCTCTTCGCTGCGCAGGTAGTAAAAGTCCACCCCCTTGGCTACCGACGGCGGGTTTAACCCATCCGCTCGCAACGCATCCAAGCTGTCCACTTGGCCGAACTGAATCAAGTATTGCGCGATCATCTCTCGGGCATAGTGTTCTAAGTCTTGAATCGCAACTTCAACCGCAAACGAACGCGTGTCTTCCGCGGTGCTAGCGACCACCGCGACGATGACAACATTCATGGCGACCTCGCCAATCATAGGAAGACTCGTCTGCAGCTTTAATTTGAGCCCGGGCAGCAGCATTTTGTTGCGCTGGCTGCACACCAGACGCATACCTGTTGCTGACACGGCGGCGACCCTAAAGTAGATGTAGTCGTGGTATCTGGCCGGATTCAGCGCCAATGCGGTTGGAAAAAACTCAGTTGAGCACGTCCACAACCGACCCTGATCGCTAAGCGCGACGGCGACAGCACGGTGGTCTTGATCTGTGCTTTGCCGCATCAAAGGCCGATTGCCGACTGGTGGCAATATGCGCAGCCCCAATAGCACTTGCCCTGCCACACTGGCGGAGCGCCCAACCACTATCGTGCACAAATTCAGGGTTTGTCTGGCAACTGTAAGCTGCACCTCGACTTTGCAATTGAGCACACCGAGTGTGAAGACGGCGCCGTCTACCGCCACGTCCAACCCCAGTGGGCTGACGCGCTGCACTTTTGCCGGCAATGCTGTATGACCCACCTCGCGCAGCCGCACCTTTGCTGTTATGGGATCGTTGGCATAAATGTCTGCTGGGTCTAACCAGCCATGGGCAATCGCTTTCATGACCAACCTCCTGGATACACGTTNGCTAAATGACTGGCCANCGCATGACTTGGGTGCACGATATATAACTGTTTNACTTCGGGGAAGTCGCGCACCGCAANGCCCAGATCTGCTAGCTGTAATTCTACTGCTGCTAGTCCCGGCACTTGCTGTTGCAACAAACCGTACGTTTGCTTCGACATAACNATGTCTCCTGTTTGCAATACCTTTTTAAGTTCAGGTTGCTTGGTTAACTCATCCATTCGAGCGACCAAATTCACTGGCGTACCCAAGGCGGTAATCTCAACAGAAGAATCGTTGCCACCCATGTTTCCTACCCAAGCTGAACCTGACGCCAGCAGAAAGTAACGCTGTATCGACGGTAAAACTGTCGACTGGTTCACATTTTGAGTAATTAATGCCAGCTGATTTGCCGCTGTAAGACCAATTAGCGCGTTTTTTTGCTGTTCTGGGTGATCGAAGTAAGCAAAGACAAGATCGCCGATCTTGCGGGGAACGCCTTCAAGGTCATCGATGATGCGATTCATGACGGTCAGTTCAGGAATCACCGACTGTTCGAGATAACCTTCTGTGAGCTGCGTCGCTTGGGTGTAACCACGAATGTCACTGTGCAAACACACCACCTCTTTATGACGCGGTTGCAGGGCTTGGTTAACGGCGGGGCGCACACCCATAGAGGNTTCGTAGACCAATTGTTCTATNCGCTTGGCGATCACCTTAGGGATCAACAAGCGAATCTGGTCGGCAATGAGCATGCGTAGTTCTATAACTTCGCGCTGCTGNTGGATACTACGNTGCTCTAATAAAAAACTGCGAACACCAAATAAATGCGCCGCTTTGAACGCGATCATCAACGCCATGGTTACCGTTGCACCACTGATCAGATAGCTGCTGGGTAAGCCTGTCTGCTGCAATGGCGACCACACACTGACGCAAACGAGCAATATGTACGCTAGGCTCATGAGAATACTCATGCGCAAAATCAATAGACTCACCAAGACAAAAACAAAGCAAAACGCCCACGCATCAACCGAATACCATCCGGTTACCAATGCTTGGGTGTAGGCCATTAACCACATCACTAGGGCACTGGGCAGTCGGTAATAGCGTCCGAAGATGTTGATCCAAGGCGATGCGTACAACAGCGCGGTGCCTAACAATACGCAGCCCATCGATAGACGGAAGAACAACCAGAACTGCAACGGTTGCAACTGTTGATTGCTGTCAAAGACGTAGTAGTGCGCGGCGTACGCTATTGTGGCAAGGATGAACCAGGCTTGTGAGGTAACGATGATTAGCCTGCGCTCTTTCGCTTCCCAGATTCGCCGCCACGGGTACCCCTCGAACATCCGTGACGGCGCGAGCAGGTTATAAATTGATTGCAGGAATGGCTGCCAATCTTGCTTCGCTACCGGCCCAAAACTAATGGACGCTCGATCAGAACTGCCTTTCCACATGTGCACCACCACCACTTAGTCCATGCACGCTAGCGCGTTAGCAGGACGTCAAGCCGCAACAATGCGCTGACCGGTAGCGTTTTCTTCGCCAACGCGCATTTCTTTGATGGCTGATACTTTTTTGGCGTATTGGAAAAGAAAAACTCGGGGGTTTTCACCTTCTCGTGATATCCAGTCATGCGATACTCGGGGCATGCCCCAAACCGACCTTACCCAAGGCCACGTTCCGCTATCGCTGGCCAGACTTACTGCGCCCATGATGATGGGGGTGTCGTCCAGCGTCCTGGTACAAGTGTTGGAGATGGGTTTTATTGGGCAACTGAGCACTGCCCACGTCGCGGCCATTACTTTTACATTTCCCCTGACTATGGTGCTGACCAGCATTGCGCTGGGCATCAGCATCGGCACGTCTTCGGTGATCGCAAGGAGCGTTGGCCAGCACTCTCAGAGTCAAGACGGTGGCGATGACGTGCAACGTCTTGGTACCCACAGCCTGATCTTGGTTACTGGTGCGATGTCGGTCTTGGCGGCGTTGTGTTGGCTGTCGATCGATCCAATCTTTTTAGCTTTGGGCGCCGACGAAGCTATGCTGCCCTTGATCCACAGCTACCTCGACGTGTATCTACCCGGCAGCATTTTTTTCACTATCGCTATGATTCTGGGCAGCATTATGCGCGCCAATGGCAGCGCCACTGTACCTG
>NHET02000006.1 GCA_002170355.2 Gammaproteobacteria bacterium TMED92 | reverse complement strand
CCCGTGGCCAAACTGGATAAGGCACCGGTCTACGAAACCGGGGATTACAGGTTCGAATCCTGTCGGGTGCGCCACTTTGTGACCTTCACGGTCGTTAGCCAGCTAACACCCACAGCCCAATCCCGCGACNGCGACTTACTACCGCGCCCTCTGGCTACGCGAATACCCATCTGCTGTCCCCAAACGTTCGCCTTTGCCAGCTAGCGGAATGCTGAGGGCGGGGAGAACCCACCAACGGCCTCACTGATCAAGCGGCTGACTTCTATAGTCTTGTAGTCGTTGTAGGGTCCTCCGACCAGTTGCAAACCGATCGGCAAACCGGCCTCGCTTGCTCCCGAAGGAAATACCGTACTTGGCAGATGTGAGGCCACCACGATGCCTGCCCAGAATAACGGCTCGAAGTACGGGCGCATCTGTCCGTCAACCTCTATTTGGCGCTCGTCAAAAGGACGNTGGTCGTGTGGGATAGCTGGTACGGTGAACTGCGGACACAACAACACGTCCCAGCGAGTGAAAAATTCATCCCACGCCTGTTTTAGCTTTTCTCGCCGGAAGTTATGTCGAATCCAGTCTCGATNGAGCATCACGTTTGCGCGAGCGACCACAGCCTCGCGGCTTTGATCAGCAGGATCCAAGCCGGCGGCCTTTACTCTCGCAGCGGCTAAAAAATCCTCCGGTTGAGCACTAGACATTACTGCCGTGAGCAGACTTTGATAAGTCATATGAGCCTTGCGCGTATCAAAGTCTGGGCGCGCATCGCAGTTAACATGCGCGCCTAGGGACTCTAATTTCGCGGCGACGNCTAATACTCGCTGCGCCGTTTCTCGATTAACCGGCGCCATTTCATCGGTAGCCCAAACGGCGACCTTCAGCCCTCGCAAATCATCTAGTGAGCATGTCGGCAACTCTAACCGCCAGCCTGTTGCCTGCCGCCCCGCTGGCTTGGCCATTATGCCAAGTGCCAACTGCAAGTCCCGNGCATCCCTGGCTAGTGGTCCNCAAACCGACAAGTCTGCGTCAGGCACGCCCGACATTAATTCGTGTCCCTGCATAGGTACAATGCCCCAGGTTGGTTTGTGCCCAAACACACCGCAGAAATGCGCAGGTGTGCGTATCGAGCCGCCTATGTCAGAACCCGCTTCCAGCGCCGTAAATCCCGCAGCCAAGGCTGCCGCACTGCCGCCAGAAGATCCGCCCGGAGTACGCTCCTGTTGCCAAGGATTGTTCGTAGTACCGTAAATGTCGTTGTAACTCTGAAAGTCGCCTAAGTCGATTGGCACGTTTGTTTTGCCGAGGAAGTGCGCGCCCGCCGATTTGAATCGAGCGACAGCCAAGCCGTCTGCTGTGGCAACGTTGCCTCGATACGCCGGAATGCCCCATGTAGCAGGTGTGCCTGCGAGTACGTAGGACTCTTTAATGCTCATGGGCACGCCATGCAAAGGCCCAAAGCTCTCACCTTTGGCCAGACTCGCATCAGCATGATCAGCTGCGTCTAGTGCCTGTTCAAAGGTACGCACGCAAACCGCGTTGACGCTGGCATCAAGTCGCTCTATGCGCTGAATGTAATGTTCGGTGATATCACGGGAACTGATGTCACCTGCTTTTATCGCAGCGGCGATATCTGTCGCCGCAGCAAACGTCAAATCTGTCATAACTGTCCTCCAAAACCTAACCGCAGTGTCTACGATTGAGCAGTGATCTAGCAAATAAGGGAATGCGCTCTTATGATTCCGTTTTACTGACCGAGCATCAGGCTCGCCACCAATCAGAATTAGGAAAAAGTCATGCGCATCGACCAGAGCTCACTGACCGAAGTCGCCACCGCAATATTACAAAGCGCTGGCGCCGATTCTGACCGCGCCCGGGCTGTGGCTGAGCACCTAGTCGTAGCAAACCTAAAGGGCCACGACTCGCACGGCGTAGGTATGTTGCCGAACTATGTCGGCGCCATGGTAGGAGACTTAATCAACCCGCAACAAGACGCCATACTCACTAGAGACAGCGGCGCAGTGTTGACCTTTGACGGCAGCCTGGGCTTTGGCCGCATTGTTGGCATCCAGGCGATGCAACAAGGTATAGAGCGAGCAAAAGCGCATGGCATTGCTTGCGTGGCTTTGGGCAACGCTGCGCACCTTGGACGTATTGGCGCTTTCGCCGAGTTNTGCGCAGACGCGGGATTAATCTCTACGCACTACGTTAACGTTGTGGGCCACGACCCAATGGTTGTGGCCTATGGCGGTCGCGAGCGCCGATTCATCACTAATCCGTTTTGCTGCGCAGTGCCCAGGGCGAGTGGCGANCATGTTGTTCTGGACATGGCGACGACGACAGTTGCAGCCGGTAAGGTGCGCGTCGCCTACATGAAGGGCGAACCGGTACCAGCACACTCTCTAGTGGACAAAGACGGNNTGGAGACGACTGATGCCAGCGTGATTTTTAGTAAGGATGGCGGTGGTGCAATGCAGCCGTTTGGCCTGCACAAGGGTTATGGGCTGATGGTCATGTGCGAACTATTAGGCGGTGCACTAGGTGGTAATTTCACCATGCAACCGAGCAACGAACGTGCGGGAGCGACCTTAAACAACATGCTTTCGATCATTTTAGATCCCGCAGCAGTCGGTGACTTGGCCGCATATGACGCCGAAGTATCGGCAATGATCGATTATATTTATGCCNGCGANCCCGCCGACGGCGTCGAACGAGTGCTGATTCCCGGAGACCCAGAACGTCAAAGCCTCAACCTTCGTAGCGCCGAGGGCATCGATATCGACGACAACAGCTGGCAAGACATTTTACAAGCCGCGCAGCGTGCGGGATTGTCTGCAGAGACAATCGACGACCTCGTTGGCTAATTCTAGACACACCAAGGGACAAACCATGAGCAATACGCCAGAACCTGAGCCGCCCGAAGAGAAATTCCATGGATGGCGCCTTGTTGGCTTTATTTTTATAGTGTGTGTGGTNGTCGCCATCGCGTCTGCGGTGGTCGATTGGGTGGTCATCGGACCCTTAGAGGGGCGCGCGTTCTAGTCGCCAGCCCTGCCGTTAACCGCCCACCACGTTTGTGATTGCGCGCGCTTAAGCATGCTGCGCGGCATCACGTTGGCGAACTTTGTCACGAATCCAGGGAATCAGCTCCTTGCCAAATTCCACGGCGTCGTTAAAAGGGTCAAAGCCTCGAATCAGCACCCCAGCGACGCCCAGGTCGTAATACTTGGCAATGGCTTCTGCCACCTGTTCCGGCGTACCCACCAGCGCGGTGGAGTTGCCACTACCCTGAGCAGCAGCCGCTATTGGTACCCATAATCGTTCGTCGTGAACCTCTCCGTCTTCAATCAGCCTACTCAATCTTCTGGCCGTCTCAGCTTCCGGTGGTTTGNTCGCTGTCCTGGCAGTACTTGCTACGCTGTGCAGAATCTGCCGCGCTTTTTTCCATGCCCCGGCCTCGGTAGCTGCAATGATTGGCCGAAACGACAGATTGTATTGCAGCGCCCTATTATGCTGTGTCGCCAGCCCGTCCAACTCTCGCATTAGGCCGTGAACGAGACCTAACGATTCACCGAACAGCGCGTAGGTATCGCAATGCTTGGCACCAATAGGTTTTGCCGCTTCAGAGACGCCACCAAACCACAACGGTACATGCGGGCTCTGAGCGGCAATGACCTCGGAGCTGGCTCGTCGCACCTGATAATACTGGCCATCGAAGTCGAAAGGTGCCTGCGCGGTCCAAACCATCCGCATTACCTGCAAATACTCATCAGTGCGTTTGTAGCGTTCATCATGGCCAAGGAAGTCGCCGTCGCGCTGCTGATCGGCGTCGACGCCGCCGGTAATAATGTGCAGCAGTAGCCTACCGCCAATCAAATTATCCAACGTAGCTACACGCCGAGCCGCTTGAGTGGGGGCTGCAAATCCAGGTCTATGTGCCAATAGAATTTTTATGCGTTGGGTTTGGTACGCAACGTGTTGCGCGATGGCGAACCCATCTGCTGAGCTGGACGAATGACCAATAAGCACCGCATCGAAGCCAGCGTCTTCGTGAACTCTCGAAAATTCTGTAATGTATCGAGCGTCTATGCCCCCGCCAACGATGTGGACGGTNGAATCNGTCTTCGGCGCACTCACGCCTATCATTCCCAAAATGTTAATCGGCATAATCACTCCTCCCTTACTGGAGTGTATATTCCTGGCAGNACAGACTCACCCCTTTTCCGGGACTTGCGCCACCTCCGACAACCTATAACAGGGCTTTTATGACTTCTTGGCTTTGGTTACCAACGTCACCGCTTGATCACGGTCGGACAAAAATGCATCAAGCAGTGTCGCCACCGCATTAAGCTCTGAATTGCTGCAAAGTTCCAAGCGCTTGCCAATCGCCTCGACACTGGTACTCGGATTGCGATCGCCAATGCCCCAGGCGAGCCAACCGGGTTCGACATCAAACACTTCGGCAAGTTCTATCATTTTGTCGCGGGTAGGCGTTACCTCGGCTTTTTCCCAGCGCAACACCGCGTTAGCCGTTACCCCAACCATTTTCGCTAGCGCCCGCAAAGAAAAACCGTTTTCGGCCCTAAGAGCCCGCAATCGACCTGAAAACTGATCAGCCATAACCACCTTCGAAACATCACTCATGAGCAATGCAGTGTTTAGTGCGGTGGCAGAGAAAACGTTAATAATCCGAGGAGTGGTAACAAAAAGGTGACAGACGTAGCATTTTGCACAGGTTTCGCCGCAATACCGCAGTTTTGAACTTAACCAGTCAGTTCGACTGCAAGCTGCAATGGCATAAGGTTCTGCGCGGCGGCAGCGTTACTCGTCACCACTGAACAGTCCAGATAACAATGCTGAGCGACGGCGGCAGCGATCAACTCCTCGCGCAGCTGTGGCGGCACTTTGTAGACGAATATTTCATCCGCCAATCGCAGGCTCAAATAAGCTTGGCCAGAGAAGCGCGTCAATGCCCACCCTGTCCCTCCAGCACCGAGAGCAGGCTGCGCGCGCTCAAAAGCTCGAGACAAGCGGTAAAAGCGCTCGGCATCGTGCTGAAGAATAGACCGGAAATACCCGCTCAAGTGTCGACTTTCTGCGCACGCGTACACTTTCACTGCACCGTTCCGAGTGTCGTAAGTCAGCGTTGGTGGGTCGTCACCCGTAAAAAAACAAGCTCTGCGCAAGTTTGCATGAAGGCTGAAGCGCCAGAGGAAAAGTTGAATCGTTCGTTATCTAACGACATACAAGTATCGACAAAAGTACCGTTGGTCGCCTAATTTCTACCGTTTGTCCGAATAAATCAACATTAATTTATTCGAATTATCGATCTAACGAATATTTTAACTTACTGCTTCAAGGCTTTTTCGTCAATTATCAGTGTACGAACTTGAAGCCCTTCGCTTGCAACATGAGTCCAGGCAAGCACTGTTTTAGAATCCGCATTAATCAGTTTTGGGAAGCCTGAGAAGCGCTCTGGAGAAACTCTAACTATTTTCTTAATCTCTCCTAACTCGTTGTCAGCACTAACATACCGAGCAACGAGCCACGCCTGCTCCGGAGCATCTTCCTGGAGCCAAAGAAGTACTAAAGAACGATCCGGATGCATCACCATAGTGACCCGCCCGAGAGGTTCTTGTTTGTTAACTTTTAGTTTACGACCGTACGTGGCTCCGCCATCAGCAGAACGTGCTAAAAAAACCTTAGAAGGTCTCTCGGCACCGCTATACCAGAGCACCGCCACATCCTTTTGTTGCACCGCGAGCGCGGGTCCATTTACCGGACATCCGGCAGTGTGCCAGCCGTCCACACTAACAGGCTGCGGCTCGGTCCAACCCTGTGGCTGTAACCGACTGCTGGCAATATCGCGTATCTCTCCAGCNCTACGGTCTCGGTAAACAACCAAGGGGCCACTGGCAGTCCAAGATGCCGCCGTTGGGCAACAATCACACACCCGCGCATCAACCAGTTGTTCATTGTGCAAACGGCCTTGGGAGTCGAGATGGGCCGAACGCAGGGTCATAGCTCCATGACTGGAGTGATGAGCCGAAGAATCCTGTGGCGGCTTAGATTCCCGCCCATCCAACCATACTAGGCCAAGGCGATCACCATCCGGGAACATCGACACAAAACCATGCTCCGATAACGTGTCATCCGTGTGCGGACGGCCGGCATCGCGCCATGTCCTTCCTCCGTCCGTAGAAAGCCGCAATTGCACATCGTAAGCATACTTACCGCCAGGCGTCTTCTGCAGGTAATGGGCGACCCAAAACTTATCGTTGATGGGTTGTACGGCAGGAATGTCAGCCCAATTCACAAACCAGTTCGTTCCTCGAGCTACTTCTGTAGGTTTTGACCAAACCCCCTCAGTCAATACCGCGTATTCCAGTACGGTGGTCTCTTGTGCTTTGCGCTGCCAACTGAGTACCGCACGGCCTGCATAATCAGTACTCAAATTCGGCGCACTGGTATGTATGGCAGCAGGCGTGGGCAACGCCGTAACCCATGGGTCAACACAACCCATTAGGGCGAAAGGCAGCCACCATAAGCAAACGCGTAAGACCAACATTCTTTGCATAACCCCTGTCCAACAACCCGGCTTTTGAGCATCAACAATAACGAGTTGAAGATCACGCAACAACACACCGTTCTTTCACGCACTGTTGATTTCGCTACGCGTACAAATACGTCAACCTAGCGCACACTCGGGATACCTGAATGACCCTAGATGATCTGTCGACAACAATCAGCAACGGCTTTGACCCCAAAGTGGAGGTTCACAGCGTCGACCCCAGTATCTATTTGATATTTTGCTGTGTGGGTGAGCAGCGTCACCCGCTCCTGACGGCGCAAGGCGGCGACACTTTACGATTTCCGAGTCGACATGCTGCGCTTAACAAACTCCGCGACGCTGGCGTACGCCATGCCGATTTCGTACACCGAAGCGCCTATGAAGAGATGATTGGATTTTCTCACGGCAATGCGAAAACAGAGCATCGCGAAAGCATAACGCTGCAACCCGCCACAACGCCAATTAATGGGTAAACAGTCCATCGGTACACGCCTGCATTTATTGCGACTTCACCTCGGCTGGTCCGTGGAGGAGTGTGCTTATCGCTTGACCGTTAGCAGCAATCAGCTGATCGCGCCAGCTACTTGGCGGAATTGGGAAGGCGCGACCGATTCTGACCTCTACGCGTCCGAATTTATAAATTGTCTCGACTCGATTTGCGCAACTTTTGGCACCGCTTCTGATTGGCTGCTAGACGGCGACACCTCAGACTCGCAAAACTCCGCAATCGTTGAATTGTCGAGACATCGGCCTGACTAACTTCGATACGCTGCAATGCTCTACTTTGATACTGCAGTGATCTGCTTTGGCTCTGGTGCCAACAGCTCAACTCGTATCATTTGACGCTCTTTGTGCTTTCCAAAGAGTCGAGAAAAAAAGTTAAACAATCGAACCACTAATCGATACTTCGCCTTAAAGGCGGCATAAATCTCTTCGCTCTCGCAAACTAATTCTGCGTGTCCAGGCTGCCACTCGCCTAACAGTCTGCCACGCACATCGCAAATCGCGATCTGCACAGCAGCAAAGTTTTTAATGCGTTTGACCTTGCCGGAGTGGATGTTGGCAAAAACGTGATATGAGTTGTTCTGCGAGGCTGGGACAAACCAAACAGGCGTATCAACAAACGTGCCGTTCTTCTTTCGCGTCTTGAGATTAAAGTACGGCGCGGTCGCTAACGTCACCATCGATTGCTCCGGGACGTTTCGATGCCGGCTATACGCATTTTGACGTTACGAATCGCCAATAGCAGCCTGTTGCTTCGCGATGTACACCCGCGCGAAAAAACCTACCAAAATGCACCAAAGCGTAATCCAAGCGAGGTAAATGGCGATATCTGCAACGGGATTTAGCGCGAACGTCAAAAACGCCGTTCGCGCGGCTATCCAACACGCCCAGAAAGTCACCAACTTGGGCAATTGCTGCAGACCAAGAAAAAACCACGCCAGGGTGCCTGTTATGGCAAATGTGAGCACCTGCGCC
>NHET02000043.1 GCA_002170355.2 Gammaproteobacteria bacterium TMED92 | reverse complement strand
TAGGAGTCACTATGCTTTTTATCATCATTAACAAAGACCATGCCGATAGCACCGCCCTTCGCGCCAATACGCGTCCGGATCATCTGCAGTATCTGAACAGCCACGATGTGCGCTACGCAGGGCCGTTGTTGAGCGATGACGAGACCCAGCCAATAGGATCCGTCATTGTGCTGGCAGCCACAGATATAGCGGCAGCGCGGGCGTTCGCGGCCCANGATCCCTACACCGTGGCGGGACTTTTTGCCGAGGTCAACGTCCATCCGTTTAAGCAGGTCATCCCAGGAGACGCATCATGAAAACCGCCGTGATTAGTGGCGTCGGCCCAGTCGCAGGACTGGGCGCGCAATTATGCATTCGCTTTGCCAATGAGGGCCTTCACGTTTTGCTTGCTGGTCGCACCCAAGAAAAACTAGACGCCGTGGTGGACGTTATTAAAACTCAGGGCGGNAGCGCTGAGGCAATCATAGCCGACGCCACCGATGAGTCAGCCACCGTCGATCTTTTTGCACGCGCCGGCGATGACCTCGCGTTGGCGATTTACAACACTGGCAATAATACGCCCGGGCGCATTATCGAAATGGACGCGGAGTTTTTTGAGCGTAGCTGGCGAGTATGTTGTTTCGGTGGTTTCTTGTTTGGTCGTGAAGCCGTCAAAACGTTTACAAATCAGCAGGGCGGCACCCTGTTATTCACAGGTGCCAGCGCATCGCTGCGCGGCCGCGCCAATTTTGGCGCTTTTAACTCGTCTAAAGGTGCATTGCGAAATTTGGCTCAGGCCATGGCGAAGGAATACGCGGAGGATGGCGTGCACGTCGGCCATGTCGTAGTGGATGGCCCCATCGCCGGAGAGAAAATCAAACGCGGCCTTCCGGAATATGCGGCTCGTTTAGGGGAGGATGGAATGATTAACATCGACGGTATTGTCGACGGCTATGTCTACCTCTATCGACAACCGCAGCAGGCGTGGACATTCGAGCTAGACGTTCGTACTTCGAAAGAGAAGTGGTGAGTCGCCGCTGCTTGCGCCAACAGCAACTCACACCGGTTGCGCGACCTTATCCCTCGGACGCTTGCAACATTATGCGTTAATCGACTCTGGCGTTGGCGTATCCCGACAACACCACCACGCCGTCTTGGTTAGTGGTTTCTACGCTGAGGGTAACGATGCCATCGCTGACATCGTCAACGGTCGCCGTCGCGTTCAAGGTGTCGCCAGGCCATACTTGACTGGTGAACCTCACGCCATACTTAGTAAGGCGACCGTCGCCAACGTAGTTTGTAACCATACGGCCCGTCATGCCCATAGTCAGCATCCCATGAGCGAACACCGAGGGGTAGCCAGCGACTTCTTTGGTGAATTTCTCGTCTGTATGCACAGGGTTATAGTCTCCAGAGGAACCCGCATACATGACAATTTGCGTACGTTTAAGGTCCTCTACCAAACACTCAGTGTACGTGTCACCAACATTAAGATCTTTTGCTGCTAAAGCCATGATATCCCCCTATTGATCTACTGGTCGTTCGGTACGAACACCGACGCCGCGTGCGGTAATGACAAGTTCGCCGTTCTGGTCGCGATATTCTGTAACAGTTTCAGAGAACACTAGCTTGCCTGACCGCTTGCCTTCTTTTTCCCAAGTCTTGCCGGGTTTTACTTCTGCGGTAAGCACATCGCCTGGGCTAACGTGTCGGTGATACTCNAAGTGCTGCTCAGCGTGCANACCACCACCGCCTCCGCCGCCGCCACTGCCGCTGGATTCGCGCTTAATACCTGTGGCTTCCTTACCAGAGCCAAACCAGTCTTCATCTAGCTTTGGTCGCAAGAAGTAGTCTGGATCAAACTGTGCNCTGGATTGCGCGAACGTTGGTGGTGCGATCACCTTGCCCGGTTCAGTCGTAGCCGCATAGTCCTGGTCGTAGTAGATCTGATTGCCATCTGCGATGGAGCGNGCAAACATCATGATATGACTGCCCTCCACCGGAAACTTGTTCACTGCCATGAGTGTCCCCTTCCTAGTAAATGAACCACGAGTATTAACGCGAGTGGCGGGTTAAATCAATACGCCANACNGCACCGCTAGCGCCCTTTGAAATCTGGGGTGCGTTTTTCNAAGAAGGCGCTAATGCCCTCCTGCTTATCNTCGGTTTGCACCAACGCACCTTGGGCGTATTTTTCAAACATCAACGCACCAGCCAAACTCGCCTCCATGCCAAAGTGCACCATCGCCTTCATGGTGCGCGGCACGAACGGCGCAAAAGACGCCAAATGCTCGGCCATACGACGAGCCTCGTCCAACAAGTCGGCTGGTTCCACCAAACGAGTGATCAGTCCGATCTGCAGGGCTCTGTCTGCCGCAATGGGTTCGCCCATCAACATCATTTCCATGCCCCAACCNCGCCCGACTATTCGAGGCAGACGTGCAGTGGCACCACCTCCGGGGATGATCCCCAGCTTGCCCTCGGGGGTGGCAAAGCGCGACTTAGGCGTGGCAATTCGCAGGTCACAACCTAAGGCCACTTCGAGTCCACCACCCATACAGATGCCATCAATAGCCGCTATCGTTGGTTTCGGCGTGCGTTCAAGCTTGTCCGCTAACCCTTGCACGATAGGCTCCAGCGCCTTGCGAAAATCCCGGTCAATCACCTCGCTCAAATCAGAGCCAGCGGCAAACGCCTTCCCGCCAGCGCCGGTAATGGTGATGACACGCACCTCGTCATCCGCCGCAGCTGCGTCTACTGCCGCGTGTAAATCGTCCAACGTCGCCAGCGAGATAGCATTGTGTTTCTCTGGCCGATTTATGGTTATGAGTGCCATGGGGCCGGTAACGGCGTAGAGCACATTCTCTAGCTTGAGGTTGTCGTGCATGGATAGGGCCTACTGATTGAGTATCAGTATCGTTGATGAAACCGGCCAACCGCGCAAGTGGGAGGAATGAACGCAGAGTTATTGGACAGCCTAAGACAGAGCGAAAAAAAACCGCCGGCCTGGAGAGGAAACCGGCGGTTTAAGGGGGCCGTACTGCGAAATGCCCCTAGGAGAAACCCTAGACCGCAACGCGTGAATGGATCAGCTNATTTAGCANATCCGACTTCCTGTGTTGCTAGTCATGGTGCCTACTATGGCCAACCAAAGTTTCGGAAAAATTACTTGCAGCACAATTTTTGTGACAATTTGTATCAACGGGGATCAGGCGCTGAGTTCAGAGTGGCCTTCATCGGTAAAACGTAGCGTCAGCTCGGCACCCCCNAGGGACGCATCACCAATAGCTAGCACCCAACCGTGGGTTTGACACAATTGATCTACGATCGCTAACCCAAGGCCACTACCGCCGGTCGTGGCGCTGCGCGAACTATCCAGGCGAAAGAAAGGTTGTAAGACTTGGCTTCGGTATTGCTCTGGGATGCCAGGGCCGTCGTCCATTACCACAAGTTCCTTGGGCCGAAGGATGACGGTAACCGAGCCGCCATGTTTGAATCCGTTGGACACTAGGTTGGTAAGCACTCTACTGAATGCATTAGAGGCCAACATCACCCGATGGCTACGGGGCACCTTTACCCTGAGTTCTACGCTCTGCTCAAACGTNCTGAGCATTTCTTCAACAAAAGGTACAAGTTCAAATTCCTGACTCTTTTCTGCAGCACCTTTAGCGAACCGCAACGCGTCGCGAATGAGTTCATCCATTGACTCAAGGTTGTTTTCGAATCTGCGTACCAATTGTTTGTCTATGTCATCAGGCAGCAACGCAAGGGCCAGACGCATTCGCGTTAGCGGTGTGCGCAAGTCGTGGGAGATACCGGCCAGCAACGTCGTACGATTCGCCAGCAACAACGAAATCTCGGAGGCCATAGTGTTGAAGTTGCGAGCCAGCGACACCAATTCGCGAGGGCCTGTCTCAGCTAACGGCTCTATATTTTCTAAACCACGAAATCGCTCCGCCTGCTTCGCCACCTTGACCAGCGGCCTGGTTACACGCTGAACCACGAACAGAGATGTGACAAAGACAATCGCTGCGCCCATTCCAACGATGACTATCGCGACGTACAACGGTTGGGTGTCGCGCCGATCAGGCGCCACACCAATTTGCAGGGAGTAGCCAGCCATNGGCACCTCGACCCAAACCAATTCATCGCCGACCAGCAACACTACTTCTGTGCCGAGCCGTTGTTGGAGCTTTTGTTGCAACAATACAATGGCATCGAGCGAGCCTTCATAAGCTGGCAGTTCCTGCCGCGCAGCACTAATGATCAGGTCATGGTTTTGCGCCAACTCGAGTTCAAAATAAGGCCGTGCTGCAGGCGGTAACTCCACCCAAGTCTGNGCNGACAATACCAACAACGCGGCTTCGTCGTCTGCCGATCGCTCAGCTATGGGATCAATCACAAAGGCATAGAGCGCTATGGTAGAAATCACAGCGATCAACATGGAGCTTACGCCCAGTGTTAAGTTGGTACGTCCTAGCAGCGACGCCGGCGCACGCAATCCTTTGGCTCTAGACATCCGGATTGGGGCAGAACATATAGCCCTTACCCCAAATCGTCTTGATGAACAGTGGATTCGCAGGGTCTATTTCCAACTTTGAGCGCAACCGTGTCACTCGCACATCGATAGATCGNTCGAAGGGAGAACGTTCGGCCCCTGTNAGCAAATCNAAGATNCGGTCGCGATGCAACACCTTATTAGGATACGACACCAGGATCGCTAGCAGGTCNAATTCTCCGGAAGTTAACGGCACGCTGATACCACTTTGCGTAAGTCGNTGGGACGCAAGATCTAAACTAAAGTCACCAAATTGCACTTTCGACGGCGGGACTTCCGCTGCCGCCTCAGAGCGACTGCTGCGCCGCAGCACCGCGCGCACCCGTGCCAGCAACTCTCGAGGGTTAAAGGGCTTTGACAAATAATCATCTGCACCCACTTCGAGGCCAACGATGCGATCCACATCATCCCCTTGAGCGGAAACAATGATGATAGGGAGATCAGCGCGCTTTTTTAATCGCTGCGCGATCGACAGTCCGTGTTCGCCAGGCAACATTAAATCAAGAATCAGCAAATCTACCTGATTAGCACTGAGATAAGCGTCCATGCTGTCGCCAGAATCTACGGTGGCGACATGAAAGCCCTGTTGTTGCAAATACGCCTGGGTGAGTTCTCTAAGCTCCGCATCATCATCGACGACGAGCAGATGTGCGCTCTCCACTTCCATATTAGCGCTGTGGACTTTCTGATTTAGCTGCTGACTCAGTCGGCTTGGTGGTCAGCGTCTTGGCTTCAGAGGCCTTTGCGCCATCGCCCTGGCGGTGTTCGAAACCTGCACCAAATCGCACCTTGGCNCGCACAACATGNCGCCCAGGACTACCGGCTGCTGCAACTCCCGCACCCTTACCCGTCGCTGCGCTGCTTATCGAGCCCGCCTTCGGCGGCCGGATGGTTGTCTGCCGAGTAACCTGCCGACCTTGAGGCGTGATCTTAATTGTCTCGGTCTCTGTTACCACGCTGCCATCTGGACGACGCACGGTCCGACCATAGGTCTGTTGCGCCATAACCCGATTTAGATCACCTGTGGGCTGTTTTGGCTTGCCGCTAGCGGCCGTCGCGCTCGCGGAATTGGCATTTTTCATTCGGGAACGCACCTCTGACAGCAACGATCGACGCTGGGTTGGTGATAATCGAGCCCAGTTTTTGACCAATTGGGTGAGTTCAGCATCACTGCTGTTGCGATAGTCGTATCGCTCGGGTGCTGGCGCNTGTTTGACCGCTTGTTGGGCAGGTGTTTCGTTCGATGGCGCAGCGATAACGTTGCTGCTGAGCATCAGNNAACACACCCAAACCANTCCAAGCCCACCAAACAACGGTGCGGATAGTACGGAACTGGATGCGCTAGATCGATCTGACAAGTGCTCGTCACCCATATAGAAAATCAGAAGCTATTGTGCCGACCGCATATTCTGTAGCCGCGGTGTTTCCCACGAATTTCTTGTGGGTATCATTTTGTATCAGGGGCTACGCTGGCTTGCAAGGTAGGGGTTGCCTGATCCCCCGGGGGTCCGGGGGATCGACAATGCGGGATTAGCGCTAGGCGAGTTCAAATAGCCCAGCAGCACCCTGTCCGCCACCAATACACATGGTGACCACACCGTACTTTTGGTTACGACGCTTTAGTTCGCGCAGAATCAATCCGGTCTGACGNGAACCGGTCATACCAAATGGATGGCCAATGGCGATACTACCGCCTAGCACGTTGTACTTTTCGTTATCGATGTTCAATGCGTCACGACAGTACAGACACTGCGAAGCAAACGCTTCGTTCAGTTCCCAAAGATCTATGTCATCAATGCTCAATCCAGCGTTCTTTAACAAACGCGGAATCGCAAATACTGGGCCTATGCCCATTTCGTCTGGCTCACAGCCAGCGATGGTGAAGCCGCGATACACACCCATAGGCGTAAGGCCCAGGGCCGCAGCACGGTCAGCGCTCATCATCAGCGTCATAGATGCGCCATCTGACAACTGCGAAGCATTCCCCGCCGTTACTGAACCATCGTCTTCGAACGCAGGCGGCAACGAAGCCAAACCTTCGAGTGTGGTGTTCGCACGGTTACACTCATCACGATCAACCCAGACTTCTTCGTGGCTCTCTTCGCCCGTTTCTTTATCGACCTTCAGCATAGTAGCGTTCATGCCAACAATCTCTTCGGCGATTTTACCTGCATCTACGGCTGCGGCGTATCTCTGCTGGCTTTGCAGTGCATATTCGTCCTGCATTTCCCGCGTTACTTGGTAGCGTCGCGCGACTACTTCAGCGGTATTACCCATAGCCATGAAAATTTCAGGCTTTTCTTCGAGCAAACGTTGATTTTGTTTTGCCTTACCAGGCTCCTGACGGGTACGCATTGAGATGGAATCGACCCCACCCGCAATAGCCACCTCGGTTTGACCTGAGGCAATTTGATTTGCCGCAATGGCAATGGCTTGAAGGCCAGAAGAGCAAAAACGNTTAATGCTCACGCCGGCTGCAGTAACGGGCAACTTCGACAAAACAACCGCTAACCGCGCAATGTTGCCATCTTGCTCGCCCGCGTGGGTTGCTGCGCCCACAACAACGTCCTCTACCTCGTCTGCTCCCACGTTGGGGTTACGATCAAGTAGCGAATCAATACAGTGTGCCAACATATCGTCCGAACGCGTTAAGTTAAAGCTTCCGCGGAAGGCTTTGGTTAGACCGGTCCGAACACTATCGACGATTACTACGTCTCGCATAGTCACATCCTCTCTCTATTTACTTTCAATTTACCCATTGACGCTTGCGTGCTTGCACGATCGCAACCAAGTTGTCGGCACAGCCAGAAAGCGTATTTGGAAGAGATGGCAACTATTGCGGAGTTAAGCAAAAGACGGCGCAATCTCATCCCCCAAGGCCCGACATANTAACCACTAGGCCATGGCTCCGCCAGTCTCAGTTAGCAGCGTGCCACGCTGGTTTTGGGGATTCACCTTGGACGAAAGTGGCGTTAGCATCTGNTTGCACCTTTTTGGCAAATACGCCCCCGCTACACTAAGGAGTTTCTATGAACAATTTCTACGCTATGACCATGGACGACATTCATGGCACACCAACGTCGTTGAACACTTTTGCGAACACCGTCTGTCTAATCGTCAACGTCGCGAGTCGCTGAGGCCTTACACCACAGTACGCCGGGTTGCGTACTTTGCAACAAACCTATGCGGACAAGGGCTTTANCGTGCTTGCTTTTCCGTGCAACCAGTTTGGTGGTCAAGAGCCAGGCAGCAACGACGAAGTGTTCGCCTTTGCGGTGGACAAATACCAAGCCAACTTCCCTATGTTTAGCAAAATTGAAGTCAATGGATCGGGCACTTGTGAACTTTATCAGTGGCTAAAAGCGGCCAAATCTGACGAAGACGGTGGAGCCGATATTCCATGGAATTTCGCTAAGTTTCTGCTGGATAAAAACGGCCAAGTGGTCGGGCGCTTCAGTCCGCAAACATCACCGGAAGAGCTTACCAACGCAATCGAGGCGTTACTGTAATGCCCACTGCGAGCCTGATTCGTCGACGCGCGCGCCTGTTTTGAGCAACGTATTACTCGACTCCCTGTGCTTCGGCGAGGGTCCACGCTGGCGCAACGGGCATTTATGGCTGTCCGATATGCACGACCAGAAGGTATTGAAGATGCAACCCAACGGCCACGCCGAGGTCGTTGTGCAATTAGCGGATGACCAACCCTCCGGTCTGGGATGGTTACCCAACGGCGACATGCTAATTGTCGCCATGAGCAGTCGCAGACTATTGCGCTTCGACGGCACCGAAATCAGCGTTCATGCAGACCTTAGCGGTCTAGCGAGCGGACGCTGCAACGACATGGTAGTCGACAGGTTGGGGCGCGCATATGTCGGTAATTTCGGTTTCGATCTGCATAACGGCGAGACACAAAAAAACGCCGAATTGATTCTGGTTGAGCCGGACGGCAGCGCGCGCTGTGTTAGCGACGACGTGTTGTTTCCCAACGGCACCGTCATCAGCCCGGACGACCGTACTCTGATTGTTGGCGAGACCTTCGCCGGACGGCTCAGCGCGTTCGACATCGAAACCGACGGTGACCTAACTAACCGTAGGGTATGGGCCCAGCTACCCGACGGCGCATTACCAGACGGCATTTGTCTNGACGCTGCCGGTGGCATCTGGAGCGCCTCACCAAGCACCAATAACTGCATTCGGCAACTCGAGGGTGGCGAGGTTACCCACGAAATAAAGTTAGAGCGCGGCGCTTTTGCCTGCATGATCGGCGACGACAACTTGTACGTATTAACGTCCAGCACTGCGGATCCGCAGCACTGCAAGAGCAGGCGTGATGCCCGAGTCGAGGTCTATCCAGCTCCCTATCCAGCCGCCGGTCTCCCCTAACAATTGTTGGATATGACATGACAGCTATTTTTGAAAACTACACATCTCCCTGGATGAACGACGAGTTGCGTCTTCTCCAAGACGCTGCGGCAAAATTCTTCACCACCGAGCTTGCTCCACAAAACGAATGCTGGATCGAACAAGGCCAGGCTAGTCGGGATGCTTGGACGAAGGCCGGCGCAGCCGGATTTCTTTGCGCCGAAATGCCAGTGGAATATGGCGGTGGCGGTGGCGACTACCGTCACGAGACGGTAGTCATGGAGGAGCAACTGCGTGCCGGCGTGAACGGGCTCGGCAGTCAGGTACATAGCCAAATNGTCGCCCCGTATATCCTGCACTACGGAACCGAAGCGCAGAAACAACACTGGTTACCGAAAATGGCGAATGGCGAGATGGTCGGCGCGATCGCCATGACTGAACCAAACACTGGTTCGGACCTGCAGAGCATACGCACAACCGCTGTACGTGACGGTGACGACTACGTGCTAAACGGCGCTAAAACNTATATCAGCAATGGTCAACTATGCGACTTGGTGATAGTTGTCGCAAAGACCGATCCCGAGCGCGGCGCCAAGGGTATCTCGCTGATTGTTGTTGAAACCGATACAGAGGGCTTTCAGCGCGGCCGCAACTTGAAGAAGATGGGGCAAGAGGCAGCCGATACCTCCGAGATGTTTTTTGCAGACTGCCGCGTGCCGGTCAGCAACCGACTCGGCGAAAACGAAGGCGANGGTTTCGTNCAACTCATGACACAGTTGCCTCAAGAGCGCTTGAACATCGCCCAAGCGGCAGTCGTTGATATGGAACGCGCCCTAGCGATGACCATAGATTTTGTCAAACAACGTAAAGCCTTTGGCCAGCGCGTTTTGGACTTCCAAAACACCAAATTCAAACTGGCAGAGTGTAAAACCGAAGCGTTGATCGCTCGTAACTTTGTCGACCAATGCGTAATAAAACACCTCGCAGGCGAATTGGATGCGACGACAGCGTCAATGGCAAAGTACTGGACCACAGACAAACAGAACCAAATTATCGACATCTGTTTACAATTGCACGGCGGTGCTGGCTACATGGATGAANACCCTATTTCACGCATGTATCGTGACGCCCGGGTTCAGCAAATCTACGGCGGCACTAATGAGATCATGAAAGAACTGATCAGCCGCACCCTATAGGCTTACCGATACTGCATCGGACAACACAAGGTTGACTAATATGATTGGGCACGCACTACAAACCGCCGTAAACCGCGGCACCATTGCGCTGTTGCTTGGCGTTTGCGCATTAACTCATGCCACGGCCCATGCTGATTGGGAGCTATTGAGCGAATCCTCGAAACTCAACTTTGTCTCCATCAAGGCAACCCACATTGCTGAGCGGCATGGCTTCGAGACCATTACCGGCAGCGTCAAAGACAACGGCGACATCCGTTTGACGATAGATTTAGCCAGCGTCGCGACCGGCATCGATATTCGCAACCAACGTATGCGCGATATGCTGTTCGCAGTCGCTGAGTTTCCAACCGCAAGCTTCTCCGCCAAGGTTGACACATCCGCCGCTACCGCGATGGCCATCGGCGAACAAATGTCCATCCCGGTGAGCGGGCAATTGCAAATAAAGAGCGTGACCGTCGACATCGACGCCGTGGTAACTGCCGTGCGGCTGGCGGACAACAAGATCATGTTGAGTAATCANCAGCCGTTGCTGCTGAACGCAGGCCAACTGGGCCTAGAACAGGGTGTAGAGATGTTGCGCTCCGTTGCCAAACTGCCATCAATCAGCTTGGCCATTCCAGTAACGTTTCAATTGTTGTTTCAAAAGCAGAGCTGAAAACCGCAGCTAACATTTAGCCATGGGCACGTATTGGGCTTTTTATTGGCCTCTAGCCCTAACCGCGGTCGGCATGGTGCTGTCGATTCAGTTCCAGAACGCTACCCTAGCCCGTTATCCAGAAGCTGTTACCGAGCTCGCAATTCTTGCACTGTCCCTCGGCGTGTTCAGTTTCTTCAACGCCAGCCAACAATTCATCGCTCAGCTGTCTAATGTTTATGCCCGCAGTGACCATGGTAGCCGCCG
>NHET02000073.1 GCA_002170355.2 Gammaproteobacteria bacterium TMED92 | reverse complement strand
AAGCCGTGGTATCTGGAAACTCAATGGCTCGTGCTTTATCAGAAACGGCGTTGGCGCCGCCATGTGCGTGAATGGTGGTCGCAAACAACAGGCCGGTCAGTAGCGTAATGCCCTTCGACCATGCTGAGACTTTGGTGTTGCTAGCCATATTAATATCTCTTGTTATCGGAGGACTCAATATAACCAGTTGTTTGTGACAATTTCAGGCCGTATCTGTTTTTGCACGCTCTCGAGTGCGCAGCACGAAAACGATCAAGGGCAAATACAATACGAAAGTGAACCAGTAGGGGAGGTCGGGTTGAATCTGATAGAAAAATCCGCCCAGTAGCGGCCCAATAGTGAATCCCAACGGGCCGCAAGAGCCGGCGATTCCTGCCACTGCTCCTTGTTCTTCGGCTCGCACTGCCATAGAGGCGCCGGCCATAAAAGCCGGGCCGGCGAGCCCCATGCCCGCGCCCTGTAACAGCATGGCGACGACCAGTAGCCACTGGGTGTTGGCCATAGCAAGGCAAGCGAAAGCAATCGCCAAGATCGGCATTGCGATGCGCAGCCACTGCAGAGGTTGTAGGTTAAAACGCTGCATTAGACCGAGTTGGCTCACCAATGATGCCGCTGCTGATAGTCCCATAGCCGCACCGAAAGTTTGGGCGGTTTCGACCGCTGTAAGCTGCAACACATCTTGAAAACGAAAGGCGAGGGTTTGTTGCACCAGCGCCATGCCAATAAACATCATGGTGCCAACGATGATGTAGGGCAGGATGCGCGGGTCAAAGTAACTTAGTTTGGCGCTGGGCTGATCGCGCTTGAGCTTTGGTTGCGGGCTTGCAGGTAGAAAAAATATAACAAATATCGCGGTGGTCAGGGCAAGCGCCGAGGCTACCCATAGCGGCGTAAGCAGGGTGATACCCGCGAGCAGTCCACCCAGCGCTGGCCCCAATATGCCGCCTAAGTTATTCGCTGCACCTACTGCTCCCATGCCTTTGGTGCGGGTAGCCAAATTGGTGATGTCCGCCATATACGCGCTGCTTGCGGGCATTATGGCGGACATCACACTCGCATGCATGACTCGGGTCAATATGAGGAAAAGATAGGCGGATAAAGGCAATAGCGCGCCAATTAGCGCTGCGTGAAAAACGCTCGCGAACAAAAAATTACCGCAAGCGTAGCCCAGTAAGCCGGTGATCATGACGGGTTTTCGGCCCCAACGATCGCTCAATCTACCCCAACGTGGGCTCACCAAAAAAACGGTTAAAGAGGAAGCGGCAATGATCGAACTGATTTGTAATTCACTTAAGCCCACCTCTCTGCCCAGCGGCGCGAGAATGGCGAATAACACGGTAAAACCAAACCCAACGCCCACCAGTGCCACCAATAAAATGACCCGCGCGAAGGTGTAATTGGGGGCGCTGCTCAGTTGCGGTTCGATCAATAGCCTGCGCTCGTCATGGGTGGGTACAATGGCAATCGAACATTGTAGCGGAAACCGCGCTGACAGCGGCAGCGCAGAGGAGCATGCGATCAAGGCGAGACAGCAACCAAAACCGTCGCGCGAGGAAAGTGGGCGCAGTCAGGCGGCGCAACGGGTCACTGCGCAGCGCAGTCGATGGCGGCAAATGGCGCGGACTATCTTGTTGGGCACAACCACAGCGCTGGCCGGTGTGGTTTGGGTGGCGCAACAATATGGTGTCGCGGTAGCCGANAGTTTGGCGTTTTTGGGCAGCAGCGTAGTTTTTGTGTTGGCGCTTATTGGTATTGCATTGGTTGCCGCCTGCGTCTTATGGCTGTTGCGTAAGCTTCTGCAACGTTAGAGAACGCTAGCCTCGCAGAGACTGCATTAGCCGGTCACCGCGCGGCAGGTAGTAGTTGTCTACATCAAAGCTGAAGGCGACCGAGCTGGCACGCCCAAGTATCGCGGCCCTTGGAACGAACCCCACGACNCGATAGTCGCCACTGTTATCGCGATTGTCGCCCAACATGAGGTAGTGACCATCGGGGACGGTGATCGGGCCAAAGCTCGATGCGATCCACGGCGGCTTTCGTTTATAGAGCATGATAGGGCGTTGTTTGCCCATAACGGTTTCGCGAATAACTTCGGTGTGGCTTAAGGGTTGCAGCAACTCGTTCGGTAAGATCTGACGCGGTTCTGCGGCGTACTGAGCCTGCTGNCCATTGATACTGAGTTGATTGTTGCGCAGAGTAACCGTGTCGCCGGGCACACCAACTACGCGTTTGATCATTAGACGTCCGTCTTTCGGGGATTCAAAAGTGACGATATCTGAGCGCTCTGGATCTGCCCATTGGGTAACGCGGGTAAAGGTAAAAGGAATGCGCAAGTCGTACGCGAGCTTGTTCACGATGACGCGATCGCCAATGAGGATTGATGGCAACATGGAGCTTGAAGGCACGTGGTTCCAATCGGCAATAGCAGCGCGAAAAACCAACATGCANGCAATGAACGTTAAAAATCCGCGCCAGTCTTGCCANACGCTGGCAATGCGGTCAGAAAGATCGCGCCTTGAGCCAACCATAGTCTAGCGCTGCGCTGCTTCCATAGCGGCCAATTGCTCCGGCGTGGCCTCTAATTGATGCTCGGCCTTCCATTGCGCATACGTCATTTTGTAAACCTTTTCTCTGGCTTCGTCCATGCTAACGTCTAAATCGCGCTCGTCAGCCGCTGCCTTATACCACTTAGANAAACAGTTTCTACAAAACCCAGCGAGAATCATCAAATCAATATTCTGCGCGTCTTTGCGTGAATCCAAGTGCTCAATCAGGCGCCTAAATGCGGCAGCTTCTAGTTCGGTTTGCTGGGCTTCGGTAATATTGTGCATAACTCAGAACTCCTAATTAGCGGGTAAAGATCCAATTGTCAGCGTCGCTAAGGGTGTNGTTGAAGGCGTAGCCGTCGACATCAAAGTCCCGCAGCTTGGACGCTCGAGTGATCCGCTGGTCGACCATGTAGCGTGCCATCAGACCGCGCGCTTTTTTCGCAGAAAAAGATACAAAACGATACTTACCGTCGCGCAGTTCTTTGAAATTAATGNTCAGTATACGGCCGTCGATTCGTTCCGGTTGAATCACGTTGTAGTACTCGTTAGACGCCAGATTGACCAGCACTTTGCTGGATTGCTCGGCCAAAGCGCTGTTGATGTGGTCGGTTACCTTTTTGCCCCAAAACTCATACAGGTTGCTGCCACGACGGGTGGCTAGTTGGGTTCCCATTTCCAACCGATACGGTTGCATTAAATCCAACGGACGCAGCAGGCCGTACAGTCCTGACAATACCCTAATGTGTTTCTGTGCAAAGTTAATGTCGCGCGCACTCATGCTGGCGGCGTCGAGGCCCTGATAGACGTCGCCTTTGAAGGCGAACATGGCCGGACGAGCGTTATCGTCGCGCGGCTGTGGCTGCCACTGCGCGTAGCGTCGATGGTTCAGCTCCGCCAACTTGTCGCTGATCTTCATCAGGCTGGCGATATCGGCGGGGGCAAACTTGCGAAGCGTGGTAATGAGTTCTTTCGACTCGCGGTTGAAGTTTGCCTCGGACGATTTCTTGGTCGTCAGTGGTGATTGGTAATCCAGCGTTTTGGCTGGGGAAAGAATAGCCAGCATAAATTGCCCTGTTGGTCTCTTGATGTAGGTTCAGCGACCGCGTGTTGACAGTCGGTGCATGCGAGTTTAGCCAACCTGGCAGGCAGAGACGAGTGCATAAGAGCGGGATTTACTTGTGCGGTGGCGAACAGTGGAGGCTGGCGATACTATGTCGCCTTGTTTACTGAACTCCGCTGNTATGAGTACCCGACTACAACGTATTGAGCAATCCTTGGCGGCTGCGTTAACGCTTTCTTATCTTGATGTTACTGACGAAAGTTCTGGCCATAACGTGCCTGATGGCGCTGAGAGCCATTTTAAGGTTACCGCTGTCGCGGCAGTTTTTGCTGATGAATCCCGGATCGCTCGGCATCGCCGCGTCAATGGCCTGCTGCAGGGCGAATTCGACGCGGGTATGCACGCTTGCGCCTTGCATTTGTACAGTGACGCAGAATGGCAACAGCGTAGCAACACAGCTCCGCAATCTCCTGCTTGCGCTGGCGGCAGCAAAAACGACGGTGGTGGGGCCTGAAAATGCGCCGTGTCCTCGCATTTTATAAGTTCATAAATGTTGCTGATCCTGACGTGCGCGCTGGGGAGCTACAAAGCCTTGGCGAGCAGCGAGAAGTGGTAGGAACGATTTTGCTCGCCAATGAGGGGGTAAATGGCACCATTGTTGCTGAGCAAAGCAATTTAGAACTGATGGTGCAGTCTTTGCAGCAGTCCTTCGGCAAGATGATGTTCAAATGGTCGGAGCTAGACCAAAGCGGTGTCGGTTTTCATCGTTTCAAGGTTCGAGTTAAACCCGAAATCGTTAGCTTTGGGGTGGCAGATTTGAATCTCCAAATGACCGGACAGCATGTTGGTGCTGAGCGCTGGAACGAACTTTTAGATGATCCTGATGTGCTAGTGATCGACACGCGCAATCATTACGAAATTGACATAGGTACCTTCGACAACGCGGTCTCGCCGGATACTGACAATTTTCGCCAGTTTCCGCAGTGGGTTAAAGACAATGTTGACCCTACTAAGCAACGTAAAGTTGCCATGTTTTGCACCGGTGGGATTCGCTGCGAAAAAGCCAGCGCGTATATGGCACAGCACGGGGTAGAAGAGGTCTATCAGCTCGACGGCGGTATTCTGCAATATCTAGAAGATGTGCCAGAGGATGCAAGCCGAAGGCAAAGGGAGTGCTTTGTATTTGATCAGCGGGTATCTGTGAACCATGGCCTGGAGCAAGGAAAATTTCGGCAGTGCTATGCCTGCAGACATCCGCTGTCTGCTGAAGATCTGCAAGCAGCGGAATTCGAGCACGGTGTCAGTTGTCCGTTTTGTCACAGCACTGTTACCGAACAACGCCGACAACAGTTTCGCGAGCGCCAGCGGCAAGTGCGGTTGGCTGCGGCGCGCGGAGAATCGCACATTGGTGTTAAGCACAGTGGCAAAGCGTCCGCTGGCCGAGTACGCGAGCTAAATTAGCCGCATAGCTGTGGGTCTACTGCAGCAGTGGCAGTAGGTAAGGCAACACCGCATCAACGATCAGTGGTTGTGCCACGGCGGTCGGGTGAATGCCGTCCGCTTGCATATATTCTGGTTGTAACGCCACTTCCTCGAGTAAGAATGGAATTAATGCCGTGTCAGAGGTCGTTGCGACCTCACCAAAGCTCGCAGTAAAGGCTTGCGTATAGCGACGACCGTAGTTTGGTGGAATTTGCATTTCTGCCAGCAGGGTTGTGGCCCCTTGCGCCTGAGATAGCTCAATGATCTGGCGCAAGTTGTCCTGCATCTTTGCAACCGGATAACCCCTTAAGCCGTCATTTCCCCCCAGTTCAACGATCACAACCTGCGGCGTCATTGCATCCAGAATGCCTGGTAACCGCGCTAGTCCCCCGCCAGTGGTTTCGCCTGAAATGCTGGCATTTACCACACGCCAGCCCGGGCGGTTGGCGCTGAGGTACAAATCCAGTAAGTACACCCAGCCTTGCTCGCGTTGAATACCGTAGCCGGCGCTGATACTGTCGCCGAGCACAACAATGGTCTTGGTCGCGTCGGCGGCCGTCATCGCGCTCGGTTGCGCTTGAGACGCCATACATGACAGAAACAACCACGCGAATATCACAATCGCAGTAATAGGCTTCTGCGCTTTATTTCTAACTTTATCTGGTCGTTTGAACAACAATGGTGAAGAGTCCATGAGTCGAATTGTAGTCTCCGCCGCCGGTGTAACAAAGGTTGTGCCGACCGCGGCGGGTCAGCTGGTGATCTTGGATGGCATTGATTTGGAAATCAATGCGGGGGAATCGGTTGCGATCGTNGGGGCATCAGGTTCTGGTAAAACCACCTTGCTTGGTATTTTGGCCGGCTTGGATGCCACGACTGATGGCGAGGNTTGTTTGGTCGATNCGAACCTCTCTGAACTGGATGAGGAAGCCCGAGCTTTGGTTAGGGGCCAACATATGGGCTTTGTGTTTCAGTCGTTTCAACTACTCGGAAGCCTGACTGCGTTAGAGAACGTCATGCTGCCGGTGGANTTACGCGGTGANCGNATGGCGGCNGATCAGGCTNNACAATTGTTAACGAAAGTNGGGNTGCAAGATCGCGTTGATCACTATCCGCGCCAACTCTCGGGCGGTGAACAACANCGNGTTGCCATCGCGCGCGCGTTCGCTTCGAATCCAGAAGTGTTGTTCGCAGACGAACCCACCGGCAATCTGGACACGCAGACTGGAGAAGTCATTTGCCAGTTGTTGTTCGAATTGAACCAAGAGTTTGGCACCACACTGATTTTGGTCACCCACGATCATGGTTTGGCGAAGCGCTGTGACCGCACCATTGCCATTGCTGGCGGCAAGGTCGCTTCATGAATCTGGCATTGGTATCGAGAATGGCTTGGCGTGATGTGCGCTCGGGCGAAATGGGTTTGTTGCTGGTGGCGTTGCTGGTGGCGGTGGGAACCGTGACATCTATTAGCCTATTTGTAGACCGTTTACAGGGGGCGTTGGTAGAAGAATCAGCCAGTTTTTTAGCTGCTGATCGCCAGATTTCAAGTTCGCAAGAGATTCCGCAGAGTTTTTTCCAAAAGGCGCGAGAACGAGAACTAGAGATCGCTCAGGCGCTGGTTTTTCAATCCATGATTTATGGTGGTGCGAATAATCAACTGGTAAGCGTAAAAGCTGTTGACGCCGGCTACCCGCTGCGCGGGGAACTGATCGTTACCGATACACCTTTCGCGGATGGGTATCCCACCGAGAGCGTGCCGAAGCCTGGTGAGATTTGGCTGGACTCCAGATTGTTCCCTGCCCTCGGAGTGACGCTGGGCGATCAAGTCGAAGTGGGCATGGCTGAGTTGCGAATCGGCAAAGTGCTGGTGGCGGAGCCTGATCGCGGCGGCTCTATGTTTGACCTTGGTCCGCGTTTATTGATGAACCTGCAAGACGTACCTGCTACCGAGGTGGTGCAGCCGGGTAGTCGTTTAAGTTATCGAATGCTGCTGGCGGGTCCAGACGCTGCACTGCAGCAGTTGCAAGCCGAGCTGCCGCTAGCACCGAATTATCGTTGGATGGATATTCGCGAAAGTAGCCCAAGTATTGGCAACGCCCTAGATCGAGCAGAAAGTTTTCTGTTACTGGGTGGCTTACTTGGGGTGTTGTTGGCTGGCGTTGCGGTGGGCTTGAGCGCTCATCGTTATGCGCAACGTCACTTTGATCATGTCGGCGTGCTAAAGACGCTGGGCGCAACCCCGGCGCAGATCCTACGGGGTTTCATGAGCCTACTGTTGTTGGTTGGCGCTGCTGCGATACTGCTTGGTTTGTTGCTAGGTGGCTTGTTACATCTAGCCATTGTCGAGTTGCTGGCGCAGTTTTTACCCGTAGCGTTGCCGGCGCCAGGGTTACGGCCATTCTTGCTCGGCGCTGTAACGGGTTTAATCTGTGCTCTGGCNTTTGCTATGCCTGCGTTTGTGCATCTGCGAAACGTTGAACCGATGCGAGTCATCCGTCGCGACCTGGGTGTCACGCCGTTGAGTCGATGGGCTTCTTACGGAGCGGCTGCGCTCGGCAGCTTAGCGCTATTGGTTTGGTATACCAAGAGCATTGAGCTGACGTTTTGGACCCTGATTGGTGCGGTCGTGGTAATCACGGTATTTGGATTTGTAGCCTATGCGCTATTAAGCGGCGGTCGCGTAGCGGGCATGCAGGCCAAGAGCGGTTGGCGGTTAGCTTTGTCTGGTTTGCAGCGACGGCGTCAGGAGAGCACGGCGCAGATCCTTATCTTTGGTCTCGCCATAATGCTGTTGTTAGTTTTGGTGCTCATTCGAACTGCGCTGATTGCAGAGTGGCGAGCGCAAGTGCCAGAGAATGCCGCGAATCATTTTGTAATGAATATTGGCGNTGAAGAGGTGCAGGGTGTCGGCGCGCTTATTGAGCAATCAGCGACCCAAGGCGAGTTTCTATACCCGGTTATTCGTGGCCGCATCATGGGCGTAAATGGTGCAGATGCGAAGACTTGGCGCGCGCAGAACCCGCACNTTGGGCGGCGCGTTTCGTCTGAGCGCAACCTAACCTGGATGGCAACTTTGCCGGCGAGCAACGTTTTAACCGAGGGCCAATGGTGGGATGCGAACAGCACGGTGGCAGAAGTGTCGCTGGAGCAAGAGTACGCAGAAGAAATGGGCTTGAGTATTGGCGATACGTTGGACTTTGACATTGGCGGCCAGCAGGTAAGTGCTGTTGTGAGCAGTCTGCGCAGTTTGGAGTGGGAAAGCTTGACGCCAAACTTTTTCATAATTTTTTCGCCGTCTGCGCTGACGGATTTTCCTGCTACCTATATGACCAGTTTCTATCTAGAACGCGNNAACAAAACGTTTCTTAACACGTTGTTGAGCGCATACCCGACTATTACAGTGATCGAAATCGATGCGGTCATAGAACAAGTTCAAACCATTGTCGATCAGGTTAGTCAGGCGGTGGAATTGGTTCTGGTTTTGGTGTTGTTCAGTGGCTGTTTGGTGTTGATTGCGAGTATTCAGTCGAGCCGAGATGCGCGTATGTCTGAGTTGGCATTGGTACGAGCGTTGGGCGGGACGCGTCGCTTGATCGCTGGTTCGCTCACCGGCGAATTNTTTGTGTTGGGGGTGTTTGCCGGCGTAGTGGCNGTGCTGGGCGCAGAGTTGACGGTAGCGATTCTGCAGACACAGGTATTTGAGTTAAGCGCACAGATTCATCCCTGGATTTGGCTGTTAGGGCCCATTAGTGGCGCACTGATCATCACCATCGTCGGGCTTTTGGGCAGTCGCAGTTTGCTCGACTCGCCGCCGATGCATGTGCTTCGAGGCTTAAACTGATGACTGACTCGNTGCCGCAACTGGGANCNGCGCCCAGTCACANGCGTGATCCACGTAAGGCTCAGTACGAAAAAAACAAATGCCATAAAAAACTGCGGCGTCTGGTTGGCGAGGCGTTGACGGATTTCAAGATGCTAAGCGATGGCGACAAGGTCATGGTGTGTCTGTCGGGCGGCAAAGATTCCTACACATTATTGGACATGATGCTGAGCTTTCAGCAGCATGCTCCGATTCATTTCGACGTAGTGGCGGTCAATCTGGATCAAAAACAGCCCGGCTTTCCGGAGCAGGTGCTGCCAGAGTATCTAAGTAACATTGCAGTGCCTTTCGATATCATCGAGCAGGACACTTATTCTATTGTCAAAGACTTAACGCCGGAGGGTAAAACCACCTGTCCCGTCTGCTCGCGATTGCGTCGCGGCATACTCTACAACCACGCGCAAAAAATCGGCGCTACCAAGATTGCTTTGGGGCATCACCTCGACGACGTCGTAGAAACCCTATTGCTGAACATGTTTTATGGCGCAAAACTCAAGGCGATGCCGGCCAAGTTGCGCAGTGATGACGGGCGCAACATACTCATTCGACCGTTGTACTATTGTCGTGAGAGCCTGATCAGTCGTTGGTCTGAGTTCCAGCAGCATCCAATCATTCCCTGTAATTTATGCGGATCGCAAGACAATCTGCAGCGCCAAGTGATTAAACAAATGCTGTCAGAGTGGGACGCAACTCATCCTGGTCGTGTCGACAACATTGGCCGCAGCGTTAATAACGTAACGCTATCGCACCTCGGAGATCGTGATCTGTTTAATTTCGCTGATCTCCAGGCCGACGCGAGTCGCATTAACGTTACCGAAATCTCCTAGTCGCGCAGGACGTTGAAAATTCCACAGCAGCAACTCTCGCAAGATGCGCTGTTAGGCGTTATTGACGCGTTTATTCTGCGGGAAGGTACAGATTATGGTGAACAGGAGTACACGTTGGAGGAAAAGCGCCAGCGCGTTTTGACGCAGTTGCAGCGTGGTGATGCGGAAATTCACTTTCACCCAGAGAATGAACACATTGACATCGTCCGAGTGAAATAACCCCATGGGTTGGCACTGTTGATGCGAGGTTGGACAAGCGCATGGTGGTAGCTTGATGCATTGCATGGGAAGGGGGCGGTCAGTATCGTGAGCGGCTGAATATACGGGGGATAGAAATGTTACGTATTGTTATGGCCGTGAGCTTGTTCGCGGGGTCCTTGGTCAGCACCGCCGCTGCAGAGACGATTATCGAAGAAGTCGTAGTTACTGCGGGAAGCAGCATTCAGCAGCGCCTTGGAGCGGCGGGCAGCGGTACGGTATTGACCGGTAAAGAGATACAACAGATTGGTGCCACCCACGCCAGCGAAACATTGAACCGAGTGGCAGGAGTTTGGGTCAATCGGGGGTCCGGGCAGGAGCACTTAACCGCGGTGCGCTCAGCGGTATTTACCGGTTCCGGCGCCTGTGGAGAGTTCAGCTACCTACAAGATGGCATTCCGATAAGACCGCACGGTTTTTGCAACATAAATAATTTGTTTGAGTTGAATACCGAACAGGCAGCGGCGATTGAGGTGTGGCGTGGTCCTGCCAGTGCGGTGCTCGGTGGCAATGCATTGCACGGTGCAATCAATGTGATTACCCCGGTGCCGAACGATGCCACGATCGCGCTAGAGGCAGGTCCACACGAGTTCGGTCGCATAGCTGTGCAGGGCGGCACTGAGTTTGGTGCGCAACAAATAGGCGCGGCTTTTGTCGGCGCAAATTCTGGTGGTTATCGCGACGACACCGGTTACGGGCAACAAAAGCTATCACTCAGTCATCTCGCTGAGGTCTCAGGTTGGGCGGTGCGTAGTCATCTAACAGCTACCCTGTTGAATCAAGAAACAGGTGGCTATGTGCGGGGCGCAGACGCATATAGCGATGCGGATTTACGCACTTCAAACCCAAACCCAGAAGCGTATCGAGACGCCTGGTCACTGCGACTTAACTCCGAACTGAGCCGTGACGCCTGGACAATCAAGCCCTATATACGACGCTCGCAGATGCAGTTTTTGCAGCACTTTCTTCCAGGCCAGCCGCTCGAAGAAAATCAGCAGTCGAGTGCCGGTGTAATCCTCGACCGCGGATTTACTGGCGCAGCAACGCAGTTCAATGTCGGCGGCCAAGTCGAATTTATGTCAGGCC
>NHET02000054.1 GCA_002170355.2 Gammaproteobacteria bacterium TMED92 | reverse complement strand
AACGGCGTCCGTTACCGTTGCAACGCCACTCGGACCAAACACCGTTACCGGTTGGGGCCGACCGGCCACCCACGATGCGAGGTTCACCTCGTAGATTTCCGCGATATGGTCAGAATGAAAGTGGGTGATCAACAACCCCTGCAAGCGCTGGGTGGGTAGCGCCATGCGAGTAATGTTGGCGGTGGAACCGGCTCCAGAATCTACAACATAAAAGTGCTCCGGGGTAACCACTGCGATACACGCTTGGGCCTGACCCATACCCAGCGGCGAAGCACTGCCACAGACAAATACGCGCAGACTTGGTGAGTCGACAAACGCAGAGTTCGCCGCTGCCACCATGGCGGTACCCCGATCTACAATTAGGTCTTGGACCGCCGGGACCCTGAGCAAACCCAACCCAGTGAAGAAAACGCCAGCCAATACTGCCGCTAGAATGATTGCTCGCCTCATGGTGTTGTCCCTTATAAAAAGTCACTAATGTATAGCATTATTAAGAGGTTTGCCGTCAGCCTCGCTCCCAATATGCAAAGCTGCGGCGGGAATACTGCGCACGCTCACAATACATTCGGTGAACCTAAGAGTCCGCTCTATTGTGCGATTCTAGTGCGCTGGTGTTTATTCCGGTGTCAAAGGATCGGACTTTTGATACTGAGACTGGATATGGCCGATGATGGCTGCAACGTTGCGCTGCGGCTGTTCACTCAGCAACCAATGGCCGGCATCCAGTTCGATCATCGCGTAGGGTCCTTGCATGTAATCAGCCATCAACTCGGTGCCCCTACGCCCCACTGCCGCGTCCTGGTTGCCCCAAACAAATAGTGTTGGCACGAAAACGTCCATGGTCGGCGGCGCATCACCCAACAGGGCCACTTCACCCATAGCGCGGTACCAATTCAGTGCGCTAGATAGGGCGCCAGGTTCACTCAGTACGTTGATGTAGTCCTCGATCTTTTCAGCAGACATACCAGTATAGGCGCCCCGCAATAAAGCAAAGTCGCTAAAACTAAATAAAGTTTCAGGAACCATTGGCATTTGAAACAGCGCGAAATAGCCGCTGCGGGATTGTTGATCAGGGTCACTTTCTAGTGCTTCTTGAAATGCTGCAGGATGGGCGATAGACAACGCGGTCCAGCTGATTATCCGACTTTGATCCGCCAACACCGTTGCCCAACCAACGCCAGCACCCCAATCGTGGCCGACCAAATGAAAGCGCTCATCACCCACGGCGGCCGCTACTGCAAAGACATCCGCTACCATTTCTGGCACTGCGTAGTCACTTATCGGCTCTGGCCTTACTCCCGGGGAATACCCACGCTGGTCGAAAGCGAGCACTCGGTATCCCGCATCCGCTAAGGGTCCGATCAAATCAATCCACATCGCCGAGGTCGCCGGAAAACCATGCAGCAAAATTACTAGCGGTTGATCTGTATTTTGTTGAAACCCCGCTACCCGAGCACGAAACTCACCACGGCTGGTAGCAACGCGCACCAACCCAGCTGGCGAATCCGCCGACAACAGCTCTAACTTAGCGGTCGCTTGGGTGTGCGCATAAGAATCATCTAACGACATCCGCGCACTCGCCCACAGGCTCAGTACACCGATAACGATCAGTGTCGCTAAACCGACCAACGAGTAGCCAAGGTATTTCATCATCGTCCCCGATATGGCTTACGGTGTGACGACTATGCGCTGCAGCGGCCGCCTACGCAAACGCGACTCCAGCCGCGGCACTGCTAAATCCAACGCCTGATACGGCCCACGCAATTGCACTCGCGTTGCCGCAAATTCGGTACATTTAAGTCGAAGAATGCGGGGGGCCGGCATACGAGCGCAAATCACTCACCACCTCATACAGAGCGTGTCCGCGAGCTTGATACTTTGCTTCAAACGCGCTGACCGGTGTAGCCACCCGAATCTGCCGCCAGGTCGCAGCAACGCCAACGCTGTCGAGGGCGTAGGCAAATTCCTCCGCATACAGCGCCCAATTTGAGCGTACCGTTAGCAAGCCTCCTAGACTCAACAGTACCGGCAACGCCGGTGACGCATACCAACGCTTGCGCACCTGAGACGCCTTTGGGTACGGATTCGGGTAAAACAGATAATGGCGCACCGGACGCCAACCCGCCCGCAACGCAAGGCGCCAAAAGTCATTTACGTCGGCTCGCAAGATCNCATAGCTGGCGGTCGCATCGCGCTGATGCCGAGCCAATCGGTGTGCTGACTTGTCGATACCAAGCACCTGCGCATGCGGGAAGGTTCGAGCCAGATGGCGAGTGCTGTCGCCGGTGCCACAGCAGGAATCGAGGATCAATGGCTTTGACGATGCCTCCACCCAGTCGCGCACCTGTGTAAACGCTGCATCCGAGTGTTCGGCAATAGGCCGCTGCCATCGCGAGTTTTGCTGAGTCTCGACGATCCGAGCTAAATCGTCGCGAATTTTCTGTTGCGCGGGTTTAACCGGTCTCATGGCGCAGTTTCCAACATGCTCGCGCCCCTTAGCACAACCTAGTAGGTCGGCCTGATGCCAAGTTTCTCAAGCGCTGAACGTACGCCCTCCACGCGCGGCTGCATGTCACTCAAAATGTGCGCTTGAGTAGGAATATAAAATAGATCTAAATCCAACCCTTGCAACGCAATCTGCGCACATCGCTCGGGCATAATCAGTTCCAACTCAGGCCAGGCGTTGGCCGGGTCCTTCAACCGCCCAGAAATCAGTGGCGTGTAGACTGCTCCGGGAATCAACGCGTGCACGCTCATTGGGCCGTTTTCTTGCTCGATAGCCAACCATTCCAAGGCGCTAATAAGAGCATGTTTGCTGGCGCTGTAATAAGGCACCCGATTTTTGCGTATGGCGTTAGGCAAGCTCATCGCTGTCTCCGATGCGGTGACCAATAGTCGGCCGTCAGCACCAGAATCGCTGAGCGTCTGCGCGTAGGCACTGGCGATTCTTAGTCCAGCATAAAAATTAATTTCGAACAGCCGTTCGATGGCGGCAAAGTCCAAATCTGGATCAACGATTTTGGCACGGTGACCAATCCCAGCGTTGGAGCAAACCAGCGCCAAAGGACCACGCATTGCCTGCGCCTGCTCAATAAGCAATGCCGATGCAGCGGGATCGCTGAGGTCGCATACTATTTTGTCACCCCGCCCCGCCAGCATGGCCAAAGTTTGGTTCAGACCGTCCTCGTCGACATCAGCGCAAATAACGTGGGCACCGCGAGCTACCAAAGCACGCGCCAAAGCCGCACCGATGCCGGAAGCCGCGCCGGTGACCAGTACCGATTGGCCGTCGTAATTGATCAACACATCCCCTAAGTATTACAGTTTGGTCGTAACCCAGCCGTCTTGCGAAACGGACTATGGTATTGAAGCGACCGACCGGCAGGACATTAATCCTCATCATGGACGATGGAATTCGCGATTGGAGAAAACCGAGAAATGAAGCTCGCTATCGAACTGGGCCGCCCGGACCCGACTAATCTAAGCATCAATGTTGAGTGGGTACAACTTGCCGAAAGACTCGGCGTGGACATGGCATTTTCCGCCGAAGCCTGGTGGAGCGATGCGGTCACGCCTTTAGCCTACCTCGCCNACAAAACCGAGCGCATTAAGCTGGCTACCGGGATTATGCAGGTCACGGCGCGAACACCGGCCATGACCGCAATGACAGCGCTAACCCTGCATGATCTTACGGGCGGGCGCTTTGTTCTCGGCCTTGGTGCCAGTGGTCCGCAGGTTGTAGAGGGCTTGCATGGGGTCCGCTACAAGATGCCACTAACGCGATTGCGCGAAACCGTCGAAATCTGTCGCATGATTTTCGCTGGTGAGAAAGTCCGCTACGACGGCAAAATATTTCAACTGCCCTTACCCGACAGCGAAGGCAAGGCTATTGGGATACAACACGAACCCNCGACTCTGCCTATTTATTTGGCCACCCTCGGACCCAACGCACTCAAGTACACTGGTGCGTCTGCAAATGGCTGGTTGGGTACGTCGTTCTCGCCAGATCACCCGCAAGCACACCTGGACTACCTCAAGGCNGGGGTCGATGAAGCCGGTCGACGATTNAGTGACATCGATCTCTGCGTATCCGTGCGGGTTGAAATCGGCGACGACGTCGAGGCTATGATCGAGCGGCGCAAGCACGGTGTGGCGTTTAATATGGGGGGTATGGGTTCCGCCAGCACCAACTTCTACAACGATGCTTTTAAGCGCGCGGGTTACGAGGACGATGCACGGGCGATTCAGTCTTTGTGGCTCAATGGCAAACGCGATGAGGCCGCTCAGCGGGTACCGGATGCTATGGTGACTAAGTTTCAAGCTTTGGGCACTCGAGAGATGGTCACTGAGCGCCTAGCTAAATACAAGGACGTTGGCGTAACCACCTTAAAGCTGGGTCTCGATAGTGCCGGTCCTATTGGCCCAAAGCGCTTNGAGCTGCTCGAAAANATTGCTGACCTTGTAAGCCGCCTATAGGCGCCACTGGCTCGGGGATGTCCCGGCTNAAGTATTGAGTGTGACGTGTGCANCTGTCACCGGCAGCAAGCGCTTAACGCGGCACTCTGATCATCAGCACGATTACCAGCGATAACGTTACTGGTAACAGCACGAACATTGCCAGCAAACCCANATAGAACAACCCACGCTGGCCAACGCCAGCGCGCTTGGGTTGGGGCAGATTGGGCGCAAAGTAGGCACCCGAGTAAAGGTGCNGATAGTTGCTAAAGCGCTTGTGCATTGTAGCAATCCAGCCTCGCATAGCGGACAAGCGTGGGTCGCTTTGTAGCGCTGTGAGCGGCGGTGTGGGAATACTGCAGTGACACTGCACCACCCCAAACAGCAACAAGTCGCGGATCCCCGGAGCATCACCGTCAATGAAAGGTCCTGCCGAAGCCGCTAAAGCACGCTCCCATGGCAAGTATTGATCGCCGAAGTCCGCGGGCTCCGGGAGTTTGAGCACCCGCTTCGCGTAAGTTATTAGTGTAAACATGTACACAGCAATAAAGCTGCGTAGAAAATTGCGAATGCTGCGCTGCAACAGCGCGGCTGAATCNTCCCCAGCGTNNGCGAAGCCAACGAAGAAATCCAGTGGCTTGTCGGTGCGATGCAGTACGCCCTGCCACGCAGCCTGCACAGCCGCCAAGTCTGGCTCGGATATTGGTGTAAACCCGAGCTTGGCGAGGATCTGCGACGACTCGGTCTGCCACGGACCGGCATCAAAAGACACCGCGGGCATCAAAACAGCAGTTTTTTTCAGTGTTTGCAGCGGCGGCACTTGGCGCAAGCTGTGCTCGATGCTTTTCTCATGCAGACCCAACAAAACCGCTTGTACCCACGGTGAATGGTTGGCGCCATATACGTCAACTCGCATTCTGTGCGACCCCAAGCCCTTGTCAGCTTTAACTAATGGTAGATGTTACTCATCGAATCCTATGAATCGAGCTGCTTCGTCCACGCTTTTGCGCTCCGAGACCACCGCATTTGCCGGAAAGCTGTCGTCGGGCCAGCCAAGAGCCACCGCCTTCATAATCACTTGGTCTTCGGCAATTTGCGCATGCTCACGCACTACCGGCGACTGCATGATGCCCTGGCTATTAATTACCGCNCCCAAGCCCCGCGACCACGCTGCATTTACTAATGCGGTTGTCACCGCTCCACAGTCAAACGGCGTATCGTCACTGTCCGCCAGCACCCGATCGTAAGTAATAATCACGCACACCGGTGCATCGAACTGGCGAAATCCGCGGAGCACCCAATCCTGTCGCTTCTCTTTGTCTTCGCGGGCAATCCCCATCGCGGCGAACAACTGTTTGGCAACACCTACTTGGCGATCGCGGTGCGCACCTGCAAAGGCTTCACCAATGCGGAATTCACGGGAATGAGGGACACCGGCTAGGTTTCGTTCAGTATTACCCGCGCGAATCCGATTTAGCACCTCTCCGGACACCACGGTGAAATTCCATGGCTGGGTGTTCATAGACGACGGCGAACGCATCGCAAGGGTTAGGACTTCTTTCAGCAACGCTTTTGGCACGGGATCAGGCTTATAGCCCCGAATGCTGCGGCGACCGAGAACAACATCATCAAACTGCACTGTGTCTATCTCCAGATAAAAATTGCCACAGTGTAGTTGAAAACGTCCCACAGCGGACCGTCAGATCGCCGCGCTACCTTGATTCGCTCAACGCCTATGCGGCCACCGCGAAGGCCACAGGCAACCTGGCCCTTTAGAGCGCGTAAAGCTTGGCGACATTTGTGCGCGTAATTTTATCTCGTGTTGCAGCAGAGTAGTTTTCGAACATCTCATCCAACACTTGCGTAGAGCAAGGCCAGGTAGAGTCAGTGTGCGGATAGTCAGACCCCCACAGCAAGGTGTCTTCACCGATCATATCTCGCGTACGTAGGGCCGCGATGTCATCTTCTATGGTGGCGTAAAACTGTTGTTTCCAAATATCCACTACATCCAGCGGCGGCAGACTCGAAGGGTCTCTCGCGTATTCACGCGCCCAACCCTGTTGCACTTTATCGAGCCAGTGTGCGATCCAACCGGCGTTGAATTCGGCGAGCACAAACTTCAGCCGTGGATGCTTGGCGCATACGCCGCGCACCATCAGTTCAATCAGCGTGTCGTGTATCAAGGCAGAAGACCCAGCATATTGCACAATCGGATCACGCGATGCGCTGGCTTTGAGCCACTCCGGCGCATGGGACATGCAAGCAACATGAAAAGCAACCGGCAAACCGGCTTCTTCGGCTAACGCCCACATGGGTTCATACTCGGCGTCACTGTACTTACGTCCCCTGGGCGCATTTACTGGAAGCACAATACCCTTGAGTCCAAGTTTGCTGGCACGCTGCAGTTCCGAATGGGCCAGTATTGGATCTTGTACCGGCAATGCGGCCAAGCCAACTAAGCGGCCCTTTGAGGCAACTTGCAGACCTTGCATCCAATCGTTGTAGTTCTGCTGCAATGCCACCAGCAGTTCTAGGTTGGGTAGACCAAACATTGGAAACCAACCCGGATACAACACCTCGGCAGCGACGCCATCTAAGTCTTGATCATCAGNACGGCGCGCACCATCGGTTAGGCCAGGACGCATGGCAGCATAGCCACCCTTAAAATAGGCCTGGATCTCGGGATCATCAATAGAACCCGCACTGGGCTTGGACGCGTATTCGCGNGGCAACGGCGCAGCGTAGTCCAAGCGTGTGCCTGCCAAACACATTATCGCCACATTACGAGAACGCTTCGGTTGATTTGGAATCGAGATATAGTCGCCGTTATCTTCGGTATGCACCACGCGCGGCGCATCGTCACCAAATCGTTCTGGCAAGCCGTCAAAAACCTCTGGACCTTCCAGCGCATGTGAATCGGCAGAAATCGGTCGCGGGTCATTAAGCAATGTCATCTCTCACTCCTNTNGATAGCTGCAGCGCTTACGCTCTGAANATCAATCATGCACAAGGTTTGGCCTCANGCTTGGTGAAGAGTAGCTCCTTTTATGAACGCGTTCAATAAACTACCCGATCCGCAGCGGCATGTGCATAGCAACTTGCTTGGCGCTACAAATTTGCGCGCTGTGGCTTTATTGGAATAGGCTCGCAGGCTGGGCCAACCAATGACGCGACATTCTATCTATGCCTCGACCAGCACTAACCGAAGAGCAACGTCANCACACACGCCAGACCATCCGCGAAGCGGCGGCGAAGCTCTATGCCGACAACGGTATCAACAACATCNCTATACGTGCCGTCGCGAAATTGGCAGGCGTATCGGTTGGCACGGTATACGCACACTTTGGCAGNTTAAGTGNATTACTGCAGTCTCTGTGGCGGCGGCCTGTGCGCCGACTGGTGCAACATATGCTTGAACTAAAACAAAGCACCACTGACCCGGAACAACAACTACGCCTGTTGCTGCAAGCCTACGTGCAGTTCTCTGAGCAACAACCATTAGTATTTAGAAATGCTTTTTTGTTTGTACGGCCAACGCGAGTAGCCGCGCCAGAGCAAGTCTCATTAGACCGCGATGAATTCTTTTGCCTCTTCAGTGAGACGATTGCCCGCGCGCAACAAACCCAACATTTTCGCTCAGGTGATCCGAACCACCTGACGCAACTGATGTTGAGCGCAGTCCACGGCGCGCTCGCGCTGCCGATCAACTTGCATCGGCTGGCTTTATACGAGGGCACTGAAATAGCTGAGCACGCCATTACCGCACAATTGCAATGGCTTCGATCACAGTAAGCGGCATGGACGGATTTTCTCAAGCAGCAGACAACAACAAAGCATCGATATTGGCCGTGTTGAAAGAATGCTTGGTAGCAGACGCCAACGTATTAGAGGTGGGCAGCGGCAGCGGCCAGCACGCGATCCACATGGCCGCTATGCTGCCTGAAATCCGCTGGCAGCCCTCGGAACGGGATGAGGTTTTGCCGCTGCTGACACGCAACATTACAGCATTCGGCAGCGCCAACATTTTGCCACCGGTTAGTCTCGATCTTAGCGCCAGTCAATGGCCTGAGGGGTCAGTAGATTGTGTTTACTCAGCAAATGTACTGCATATCGTCAGTTCAGACTTGGGCGCAAATCTTATTCGTGGTGGCGCACAAGCGCTTATGGCTGGTGGACTGTTGGTGTTTTACGGCCCCTTTAGGTATGGCGGCCGTTGTACCACACCGTCTAATGCAGATTTCGATGACTGGCTCCGCGAGCGCGACCCACGCAGCGGCGTTCGCGACTTTGAATGGGTATGTGGCCTAGCAGCAGAAGCTGGACTCANGNTGTGGGACGACCGCGCAATGCCGGCGAATAACCAGATGTTGNTNTTTCGACGCTAACCTGCCGGCCCGCCGAAGTGCCAACACCCTGCTGAGCCGGATATCGGCTGTTGCAACTTGTTATAACGCCCGTTGGAACAGCGCCAATGTGCGCGCCCAGGCTCTTTCTGCTTGCTCGCGGTTATACACGCGCGAGTCCAACACGCACCAGCCATGCAAGGCACCGGCGTATACTTCGACTTCAGCGGCTAATTGGTTTTGCGCAAACGCTTGCGTAAGCACAGTTTTCGTCTCTGGCTCGCGCTCATCNTCATNCTGCGCTATTGCGATCAGCAGCTGTGCCTGCATCTGAGGAATCAACAGGTGCGGACTGTCTGACTTGTCAGTAACAAGCCCACCGCCATGGTACGAACAGGCTGCACCAATCCGCTCGGGCACTGCCGCTGCNGTGCGCATAATNATTGGCCCGCCCATGCAGTAGCCCATGGTGCCAATCTTGCGCTGACTATCGACTTGAGGCTGCGCATCTAACCACGCCACNAAAGCCTCGGCATCCGTTTTATGGGTAGTGGCGGAAAGGTTGCGATACATAGGCATAACCTTGTCCCGGGTCGNCTGGTCTTGGAAGCTCTCGCCTACTGCCACCACCGGCGCTTTGGCATCACGGTAGTAAGGATTGACACACAGCACCGCATAGCCACTTTCGGCAAGTCGCGTTGCCATGCTTTNAAACGCNGGGCGTAACGCCAGGATGTCCGGCCACATCAGCACCGCCGCGCTAGCACCCGCAATTGGATGCACAAAGAANGCGTCACAGATACCGTCAGGTGTGTCGATCTCCACGCGCTTCGCGGTTACTGCCTGGGCATGAACCACCGGAGGCAGCATTGCGCCGACAGCAACGCCGGTGGCTAAGGTATTAAATTGCCGTCTCGTCATTGCACCTAATCGCTGTTCCGTTTCTTTAACCGTATTTTCGTCACACATAGAGGCGTCCCCAAAATCCTTATCACACTCGTTTGCATACCGCGCAGCAAATCCGACCGGCGCTGGGCCTGCGCAACCCGGCGCAATGAATGTTATACGCAAGCAAACCGTATCCATACATGCCGATGCTGTCCAATCGGTTTTTGGCACAGTGAGCGCCCATGCAGATCAGCTATCCCCGGGCGATTGTTCAAAGGTCCGCTATCAGACTTGCTGGTGAACCCGAAGACTGCTTGTATTGGCCGATGAAGCGCTGGTTTCTCAACATCCGCTACCTTTTCGCGATCGCTGTNNTGATCCTCTACAGCAGTGCAGCGCTGGCTCATCCCGAGGACGATCTATGTGATCCGGAGCAACTCGCCATTGNNCCGCAGCTCTGTGCCATGCTGGCGCAACTGAATAGCGCGGAGGGTGCGCTGACGCAAGATCAGCAGGGGATTGCATTAAGCGAAATTTACGCAAGCCCCAGTGCCACCGAAACCTTGGGTCGCTTCGTCGTCATCGGCGTAGAGCACATCCTGCCCGATGGGTTGGATCACATCCTGTTCGTGTTGGCGATTTTTCTAGCGGCAGCGGGTGTTAGAGCATTAATCTGGCAGATCTCAGCATTTACTTTGGCCCACACCATTACCTTAGGCTGTGCTGCTACCGGACTTGTGAATGTCGCGCCGAACATTATTGAGCCTGTCATTGCCTTTACCATCGCCTTTGTAGCGGCAGAAAATCTGTTACTAAAGAACTTTNCGCGCTGGCGGCCGCTGCTGGTGTTCTTTTTTGGCCTACTTCACGGACTTGGNTTCGCGAGTTTTTTCAGCAGCCTCGAGTTGCCATCNGGACTGTTCTGGAACGGCTTGATTGGCTTCAACANTGGCGTCGAGCTTGGCCAACTCAGCGTAGTAGCGCTGGCGGCCGTAACGGTGCGGGTTCTATTTGCCAACCAAGCCGCGCAGATTTTTTACCGACGCTGGGTGGTCCCCATCGGCTCAGCCCTAATTGGGCTGAGCGGACTATGGTGGGGTATCGGCAGATTGATTACCGCTTAATCTTGGTCTGTCGGAAATCCACGCCCTTCAAGCAGTGGTTCTATGCTTGGATCTTGACCACGGAAGTTGCGGTACAACTCGCCGGCCGGCTTAAGTCCACCCGCCTCATAGATCCACCTTTGCAAACGCCCAGCAAGCTCGCGATCCCAAATGTCCTCGGCCTGACGAAACGCATCAAACCCGTCGGCATCTAATATTTCTGACCATAGGTATGCGTAATAACCGGCTGAATAGCCGCCAGCAAAAATGTGGCTGAAGTACTGTGAGCGGTAGCGCGGCTCGATTTCTGGAATCAGCCCGTAGCCCTCCAACACTTGCTTTTCGAAGGCGCGGGCATCTGTTATCGCCGCGGCCTCTGCAGAGGTTAACGAATGCCAAGCTAGGTCCAACAACGATGCAGCAACATATTCGGTCGTATAAAAACCTTGGTTATGGTTTTTCGCCAAGCGGATTTTTTCTACCAACTCAGCCGGGATGACCTTGCCGGTTTGGTAATGCGTCGCGTACATCTCGAGCATCTCGGGCTGACTTACCCAATGTTCGAGAATCTGTGCCGGAAACTCAGTGTAATCTCGCGGCCCATCAACACCAGAGAACGTTGGATAGTCGATTTGCGTCATCAGACCATGCAAACCGTGGCCAAATTCATGAAACAAGGTTTCAACATCGGAAAACCGCATGAGCGTAGGTTCGCCTGCTGGAGGCTGCGGCAAATTCATATTGTTAGTGATCAACGGCCGAATACTTTCGCCATAAATGTTAGAAGTGCCTCGATAGCTGCTCATCCACGCGCCGCCGCGCTTCGAGTCTCTGGCGTACATGTCGGTCATAAATAAGCCCAGATGTGCACCGTCGCGATCTTTAACGTCAAATGACACCGTGACCGGATTCCAGCCCACAACATCGGTTTCGGCAAACGACAGACCAAACAGTCTATTCGCCATGGCAAACGCGCCCTGTTGCACATTCTCTAACTTGAAATAAGGTTTAGTTAGGCTCTCGTCGAGGTCATAGCGTTGCAACCGCAATTTCTCGGCCTGATGCCACCAGTCCCACGCCGCGAACTGAGTCGCGCCCATCATGTCCTGCATATCAGCGCGCTCTTGTTTGGCTTGGGCAAGACCTGGACGCCACACCCGCAACAAAAAGTCCTCGGCACCGTCTGGTGTCTCCGCCATGTTGTATTCGAGCACATAGTGCGCATGGGACGGGTAACCCATTAGAGCGGCGCGATCGGCGCGTAACTGGGCAATCTTAATCGCCACCGGTCCGTTGTCGCGCTCCCCGCTTGTGGCTCGAAGTCGATAACCGTTGAACAGTTGCTCACGCAACTTGCGGTTTGTGGACTGCACCATGAAGCTCTCATAGGCGGAACGATTTAGGCCAACTACCCATGCCTGCTGATCGGCGTCGTAAATTGCTGCTTTGAAATCATCAGAAAGCCCGGCTGTTTCCTCGTCTGTTTTCAACACCAGCTTAAAGGCCTTGGTTTCTAGCAACAGGTTTTGTGCAAACCGCGTGGTGAGCTCGGAGATTTGCTCGTTTATGGCGGCGATTTTCTCTTTGACTTCTGGCGCGAACGCGGCACCAGCGCGCACAAAACCGCGATGGGTAAGCTCCAGCAGTCGCGCTTCTTGCTCACCCAAATCCAATGTGCCACGGGCGTCATAGACGGCCTTTACCCGCTGGTACAAATCCGGGTTCAGCCGTATAGCATCAAACTCTCGGGTCAGTAACGG
>NHET02000081.1 GCA_002170355.2 Gammaproteobacteria bacterium TMED92 | reverse complement strand
CACTTGCGAAACCGGCGTTATGCAGGCCAGTCCATTCCTACCATTCATGTTAATGCCATCCGAACCACAAACGCCCTCGCGACAACTGCGTCGGAAACTCAAGGTCGGGTCTTCGTCTTTTATTAGCTGCAAGACGTCCAATACCATCAAGTCCTTACCCTCGGGCAGGTCGACGTTTACATCACGCATGACCGGGACTTCATCCAGATCAGGGTTATACCGATAAACACTTACTTGCATTGTTACTTATCCTTTACGCTTCTTCGCTTACGCTCGTTCGATTCTCTACCGACGCCAGATTGCCTAGTACACTCGCACTTTCGGCTCAAACGCTGCCATGGTTTTGGGAGCAAAGTTCACATCACGCTTACCCACGCGCTTGCCTTCGGGGAAGTACATCGAATGACATAGCCATTGGTCGTCGTCTCGTTCCTGGTAGTCATCACGCGCATGAGCACCACGACTCTCCTTGCGCTCCTCAGCGGTGATCGCCGTGGCTTCCGCAACTTCCAGCAGATTCTCTAGCTCTAAGGCTTCTACACGCGCGGTATTAAACGCCGATGACTTGTCTGGCATATGTGCGTTGCCAATTCGCTCCCGCAGGTCCGCCAATTTGCCAATGCCTTCTTGCATGTTCTTTTCTGTTCGGAACACCCCAAAACTGTTTTGCATGGTGGTTTGCAGTTCTTTCTTGAGATCGTAGACAGATTCACCAGAACTGCTCTCATTCCAACGGTTGAGTCGTTGCATCGCAGCTTCTACATCCGAGTCCGACGCTTCGCGATGACTAACACCCTGGCGCATAACCTGCTCAATGTGCATGCCTGCTGCGCGACCAAATACCACCAAGTCGAGTAATGAGTTGCCGCCTAAACGGTTCGCACCGTGCACCGACACACACGCCGCTTCGCCTGCTGCATATAGCCCATCTACCGGGACATCTTCGCCCGCAGCATTTTGCGTCAACACNTGACCACTTACCTGGGTTGGTATACCGCCCATCATGTAGTGGCAGGTCGGCACCACTGGAATGGGTTCTTTAACTGGGTCCACGTGTGCGAACGTTCTCGACAATTCTAGAATGCCAGGCAGCCTGGAATTAAGCACGTCGGCGCCCAAGTGGTCGAGCTTTAGCTTCACATGATCGCCATCCGGTCCAAACCCTCGACCTTCGAGGATTTCGATCACCATTGAGCGCGCAACAACGTCGCGACCAGCAAGATCCTTAGCCGTCGGCGCATATCGCTCCATAAAGCGCTCGCCGTCCTTGTTGATCAAATAACCGCCTTCGCCGCGACAGCCCTCAGTAACTAGCGTTCCGGCTCCAGCAATACCCGTCGGGTGGAATTGCCACATTTCAATATCTTGCACTGGCACACCAGCACGCAGCGCCATGCCAATGCCATCACCAGTACACATCAATGCATTAGTTGTAGAAGCATAAATGCGTCCAGCACCACCCGTNGCCAGCACAGTGGCGCGTGAGGTCACATGCACCACTTCGCCTGATTCGATGTTCATGGCGATAACACCTACTACCACGCCGTCCTGNTTTTTCACTAGATCGACAGCAAACCATTCGTTCAAAAACGTGGTGTTAGCCTTAACGTTGGCCTGATACAGCGTATGCAATAGCGCGTGACCGGTTCGGTCTGCCGCAGCACAGGTCCGCGCCGCTTGACCGCCTTCACCAAAATTCTTCGATTGGCCGCCAAACGGACGCTGGTAGATCCGCCCGGAATCGGTGCGGGAAAACGGCAGGCCCATGTGTTCCAATTCAAATACTGCCTGCGGCCCTTCCGAACACATGTACTCAATCGCGTCTTGGTCGCCAATGTAATCCGACCCCTTGATCGTGTCGTACATGTGCCACCGCCAATCATCATTCGGATCGTCGCTGGCAATGGCACAGGTAATGCCGCCTTGAGCAGATACAGTGTGCGANCTGGTGGGGAATACCTTACTGATCACCGCGGTTTTCAAACCGGACTGAGCCAACTGCAGGCCCGCACGAAGACCGGAACCACCACCCCCAACAATGACCCCATCGAACTCCATCTTTCTTATCTGCGACATCTATTTCTTCCTAACCTTGAACAATGAAATCAACTAGTTACCATATTAAACTGAGAGACCACATGAGATAGACCGCCATCATCAGCAAGCACACCGCTTGGTATGCTATACGCAGCGGATCGGCAGCGCTGCCTAGCCCATGACTAGGTCGTAAATAGTCCGTGCCAATGGTCCACAACCCCACCCAGGCATGGGCAATTGTTGAGATCACCGCCAAAGTGCTGAACACCTGCATAGAAAAACTGGTGAAGAACGCCACCAAACCATCGTGGTCGATTTGCGGGGTGAGCAAAAAGAAACCCAAAACCCAAGCGGTATAAACCGTAAGAATCATCGCCGTTGCGCGTTGCACAACAAAATCGGAGAGCCCGCTCCGAGTCAAGCTGGTGACCGATGTGACCTGCATTACCATAACGCCACTCCCAACCCTGCGGTGCTAGCCAGNGTGAGCAGTATTACCGCAATTGAGCCTTTGTGCGCCGCGGCTACCGAATCACCCAANTGAAAGTCCATCATCAGGTGCTTGAGACCTGCAAAAATGTGGAAAATTAGAAATGCCAATAACGCNAGCAAAATCAACTTCGGAAGTGGTTGCGCGAGCAACACCTGAGCCTGGGAAAATCCTTCCGTTGACGCCATGGCCATGTCTAAGACATACAACGCGAAAGCGACACCGCCGAATAAAATAATCCCGGTGATCCTATGGGTGATCGAAACAATCGCCGTCAGCGGAAAGCTAAAGGCAAATAAGTTCAAATTGACAGGGCGATCTGTCTTCATGGTTCTATTCCAATTGCAGTGATATGAAACGCCTAACTAGAGCACTACCCTGATACTGGAGCGGTGCCTTCATCAAACGGAGCCTTGACTCGCGAAGGTCGGGCATCGAACGACAACCGACCGTTTATTTTAGTTACGATACGGCTCAAAGCCAAGTNCAGAGTGGAACACNGGGCGCGTATTCNCTGCTTGCTTAGTGAACTAAAGGTTACGCCAAATTGACTCGTGATTGGACACGACTACGAGCAGAAGCCCTCTTGGCAGGCTTTTGTCCATCATTCATTGCGCTGGAAACGACCATTTTGCAGAAATGCCAGTACTTGCTCGATGACCAGGGCGCTGTTCATCATAAGTGGATGACTGACTGGCAACGCTATGAAGTCACCCATGCCCTCAACTTTGGTTGCTGCTACAGAGACCTTGCCGTCATCGGGGTTCGGCAACAGTTGCGACAACAACGGGTTCAGAGTCCGCGTACCAGCAATGACCCCGAGTTCGAAGTTCACCGCACCTAGNGACTTCGGCAAAGCGTCTTCAGCCGTGCCCAGTTGCTTGCCTGCAGGGCCATTGATCAGACCAAATCCCGGCAAGTTTGCTAGGTGGTCCACCACCTCGCTGCCCTGATTGGGCGGTCCCAACATGACCACTCTACCCATTTGCTCAAGCTCAGCTTGCGCCAGATAGGCTCTAACCAAAATCCCACCCATGGAATGGGTAACAAAATGCACCGCGTCTGCGTCTACACAATTGGCTAATGCTTCTNGAACTGCAGTCTGGGCGAGCTTCTGTATCGGGTGTTTTCTGGACGCATAGTCGTGGTTAACCACCNGGTAGCCNTGTGTTTCTAGTTCACTTTGCAGCGTCTTCATAGACGCCGCTGTGCGCGCCAAACCATGCAGCAAAATCACGCATTGTTGCGCTTGCTGCAGTTCTGTCGGCGCCGCTCCTGCAAACGCCTGCGAGCATGGCGGCAGANACAGCAACATAAAGATCATTGTTTTAGCCGCACCAGGCCGAAATCTACAAATAAATCGACCGCAAACAGGCCCTTTGCCGCTTGTCAAACTGGAAAACCTGCGCACTTTCGTCAATGATACTTCCTCGCTGACATTCACCGCGCACCTAGGCTCGCCGACTGGAGCCTGAATTGCCAGACAAATAACTACAACAAAGGCAATCACGCTGCCGCTGATTGGTCTGTACGCCAACTCAGAGCACGGTACCTCAGCGAATAACGAGGACACACGCGCGTAGCGCACCACTGGGAGGACGTAGGACTTTTACCATGACTGATCAAGCCCCTAAGCAAGCAACACTCACCATAGACGGCGTAGATGACCCAATCGAATTACCCATCTATTCAGGCTCAGTCGGTCCGGACGTGATCGACGTCGGTAAGCTCACCGCCCAAGGTTACTTCACCTATGACCCAGGCTTTGTCTCGACGGCATCCTGCGATTCGGAGATTACTTACATTGATGGCGACAACGGCGTGCTTTTGCACCGAGGCTATCCGATTGAGCAGTTGGCCGAGAAGTCTGACTACTTAGAACTGTGCTACCTACTACTAAACGGCGAGTTACCCACTGCTGACGAAAGCGCTGCCTTCGTCGACACCATTAAACATCACACCATGGTGAACGAGCAGTTACGCAGTTTCTTCAAAGGTTTCAGCCCTAGCGCCCATCCCATGGCAATTCTTTGCGGCGTGGTCGGCGCGTTGTCGGCGTTTTACCATGACTCCACGGACATCGATAACCCCGAGCACCGCAAGATTACCGCCCACCGTTTGATAGCGAAAATGCCTACTTTGGCTGCCATGAGCTACAAACATGCTCAGGGCCAGCCATTTATCTACCCGCGTAACGATTTGGGCTACGCCGAAAACTTTCTGCATATGATGTTTGCAACGCCATGTGAGGACTACAAAGTCAGTCCTACCATTGCCAAAGCAATGGATCGCATCTTCTTACTTCATGCAGATCACGAACAAAATGCCTCAACCTCAACCGTACGTCTTGCCGGTTCGACAGGGGCCAATCCATTCGCGAGCGTGGCAGCCGGCATTGCAGCCTTATGGGGTCCTTCTCACGGTGGTGCTAACGAAGCTGTGCTGAACATGCTCGACGAGATTGGCAGTGTCGACAACATTCCAGAATACATTAACAAAGCGAAAGATAAGAATGATCCTTTCCGCATTATGGGCTTTGGGCACCGCGTTTATAAAAACTACGACCCGCGGGCCAAAGTCATGCAACAAACTTGTCACGAGGTGCTGGAGGAATTGGGCGTAGAGGACAATCCAGTACTTGCCATGGCAAGGGAACTGGAGCGCATAGCACTGGAGGACGAATACTTTGTAGAAAAACGCCTGTATCCGAACGTTGATTTTTATTCAGGCATAATTCTTAAGGCCATTGGCATTCCAGTAGAAATGTTCACAGTCATCTTTGCTACGGGGCGAACCCCTGGCTGGATTGCGCATTGGAACGAAATGATCAGCGGCCCGTACAAAATTGGCCGGCCACGCCAGCTCTATAAGGGCTACACCAAGCGTGACTACCCGAGTTAACAACCTCGGCTTACAAATAAAAGGCGCCTCAGGCGCCTTTTTTATACTGACTGCTTAACCGGCGCAGCAAGCTGGACGTATCCCAACGACCACCACCCATGTTCTGCACGTCCGCATAAAACTGGTCAACCAGCGCCGTCAGCGGCAAGCGCGNGTTCAACTCGCGACCAGCAGCCAGAGCAATGCCAAGATCTTTGCGCATCCAATCCACTGCAAAGCCAAAGTCATATTCGTCCTCAGCCATAGTCGCCGCACGATTATTCATCTGCCACGATTGAGCCGCTCCCTGGGAGATGACGTCAACTACAGCGTCAACATGTAATCCAGCCGACTGAGCAAAGTGCAAGCCTTCTGCAAGCCCTTGCAAAACCCCGGCGATGCAAATCTGATTCACCATTTTCGTGAGCTGGCCAGAACCAACCGGCCCCATTAATGCCGACTTCTTGGCGTAAGCTCCCAGCACACTCTCAATCTCTTGATAGTCACTCGCGTCGCCTCCGACCATGACGGTTAAAGCACCGTTCTCTGCACCCGCTTGGCCGCCTGATACCGGCGCATCGAGAAAACGCACGGCGCCACCGACACACGCCGCTTCAAGTTCCAAAGCCAGCCGCTGCGACGCTGTGGTGTGGTCGACTAATATTGCTCCGNCCGACATCCCCGCCAATGCACCGTCCGAACCTAGGGCAACACTGCGCACATCGTCATCGTTACCAACACACATGAACACAATATCTGCAGCATCGGCGGCCGCTCGCGGTGTTGCTGCGATTGCGCAGCCATTTGCCTCGCCATAATCGTTCAACCAACGCTCACTCTTTGCCATTGTTCGATTAAACACCGTCACAGCATGGCCNCTCTTAGCCAAATGACCCGCCATGGGATAGCCCATAACTCCAAGGCCTATGAAAGCGACCCGATCTAGCTCCTTGCTCATGGTTGTTTTACCCTTTGCCCGTTAATGTATTGATCTTCGCAACCCTTTAGNGAGAAAGCGAGATCTCCGCGCTTGCACGCGCGGGGTTATCCCAACCTTCAGAGCACTACTATGCCCGAATTGCGCGACCTGCCGGCCATCGACTCCCTGCTCCAAGCAGCAGAATTACAAGCGAGTATCGCCGCGCATGGATTAAAGACCGTTAAAGAGACGTTGCGCGCCCTGCAAGCGACCATGCGCAGCTGCAAGCAGGTACCCGACTGGGCCGACCAACCAATAGGCTATGCGCAAGCGGTGGCCGATAGGTTGATGCAGTCTGACTACACGCCGGTTTTCAACCTGAGTGGCACAATCATCCACACCAATCTCGGCCGCGCGGTGCTGAGTTCGCGACTGTGGCGCGACATCGAACCATTAGTCACTCGACCTATGAACTTAGAGTACGATCTTACGGTCGGCAAACGTGGCCAACGTGACGCAGTGGTAGAGGCGCGCTTGTGCAGAATCATAGGCTGCGAAGCAGCGACAGTCGTGAACAACTGCGCAGCGGCACTGATGTTGGTGCTAAACACTTTTGCCCTCAACAAACAGGTACCGGTATCACGGGGCGAGCTGGTCGAAATCGGCGGCAGCTTTCGACTACCAGAACTGATGAGTCGAGCAGGCTGTGATCTAATAGAAGTCGGCACGACGAATCGCACACGTCTAGANGATTTTGCGACGGTGGCAGAACAGGCCGCGATGATGCTGAAGGTTCATCCGAGCAACTACCATATCGAGGGGTTTACCCAGTCTGTTGCTGCTGACGAGCTAGCGTCGTTGGCACAACAACATCATTTACCNAGCTGTGTTGATCTTGGCAGCGGCACCCTGATCGACTTAACACGCTTTGGTTTGCCACCTGAGCCAACGCCACAACAAGTGNTGGCAGATGGCATCGATCTGGTCACATTTAGCGGCGACAAGTTGTTAGGCGGTGTGCAGGCCGGCGTCATTGTGGGCAAACGAGAGCTGATCGAGCGCCTGCGCAAAAACCCCATGAAACGCGCCTTGCGCGCAGACAAGATAACACTTGCAGTATTGGCGGCGACCTTGAAGCTTTACGAGGACCCAACGACGCTGGAGCAGAATGTCCCAATTCTGCGGATCATGACCCGCTCTTTGGCNGAGCTNGAACAAACCGCCTGGCGCTTGCGCGACGCCTTTGCGCCAGTTTACCAGTGCAGTATAGAGCGCTCACAAGCGCAAATTGGCAGCGGCGCCCTACCGGACCGCACGCTGCCTAGCCTTGCCGTAAAAATATGCCACCCTTCGCTCAGCGCAGAAGACGTGAGCAACAAACTNCGCGCATTNCCCGTACCCGTAGTCGGGCGTATTAAAGACGACTGCGTATGGCTAGACGTTCGCTGCGCAGAACCGTTAGATGACTTAGTGCAGCAGATAGCCCTGTTACCCGCATGATCGTTACCTTGGCAGGCCATGTTGACCACGGAAAGACTTCGTTAGTTCGAGCATTAAGCGGCGTGAATACCGACCGCTTGGCTGAAGAGCAACAACGCGGCCTCACCATTGATCTTGGCTTTGCGTATATCGACGGCGGCGACATTGGTTTTGTCGACGTACCAGGCCATCAAAAGTTCATTCACAACATGGTGGCGGGCGTTGCTTCTAATCAATACGCCATGTTGGTGATCGCAGCCGACGACGGACCTATGCCGCAAAGTCGGGAACACCTAGAGATACTGCGCCTCATTGGAATCACTGCCGGCTGCGTGGTCATCACCAAAAGCGATCGGGTCAGCGCACAACGTTTAGCGGCTTGCGCTGAGGAAGTCGAGAGGTTAGTGGAAGACACGTTCTTGCGCGACAGAGCTGTGTTTGTAACCTCCACCGAGGACCAAAGCAGCTTTGATAAGTTGTTAGCACATCTTCGACTTCAAGTTAAGCAACATCAACAACAGCAGCAATATCGGCCGTTTCGATTGGCCATAGACAGAACCTTTAGCGTCAAAGGTGCAGGTGTGGTTATCACTGGCACAGCACACAGTGGGGTAATACAAGTCGATGGGCGATTGCATCACTTCCCATCTGGACAGACGGTGCGAGTGCGCAGTATTCGAACCCAAGATCAAGAAAACCAGCAAGCCCAAAGCGGTGAGCGCTGCGCCCTGAACATCACAGGTATTGAGCTGCAAGATCTGCGGCGGGGCGACTGGCTTTGCGCGGCAGCGCCGACGAGCTATCGAAGCCTCACCGTAGACTTACAGGTCAGCGCTGACTTTCCGCGTGATGTCAAACACTGGACTCCCGTACACATTTACCACGCAACGCAACACACTCAGGCCAGAATTGCATTGGCACCGGGCCAGCGCCTGCAACCCAATCAAACCGCAAGAGTCGATCTGACACTGGATCAACCTATCCACTGTCACCGCGAAGACCGCCTAATCTTGCGAGATCAGGGCTTAGATACCACGTTGGGCGGTGGCAATGTGGTGTTTGCAGAAACGCATATCCCAAGACGCCGCCAAGAACCCGGTCGACAACGCCTGATCAGCGCTAATGCGCAGCCCACAGCACAAGATTGCCTGGTCGCAGCGTTGCGCAACGGGGTAACAGATCTACATCACTTTCGTCAGTTTTGGCACCTCGGCGAGGCCCAGTATCATAACTTGGTCGGTAAACACAGTTTGCATTGCCATGGCGATCTGGCGGTAAGTGACAAACTTTGGCGAGCCTACAAGACCGAGGTAATGACGCAATTTGCGCATCAACCGAACACACCCTTGCGCGAAAATCACCTGCACGCACACATTCCTACTGAGTTTCGCTTGGCGCTATTGAATGAGCTGGTGCAAGACCAACACCTCTCTCAGGTTGGTGGTGAGTATCGTTTGCTCGGGCAGAAAGCAGAGCTGCCCGAATATCTGGCTAAATTGTGGAAGATTTTAGAGCCGAGCCTGAGCCAAAATCAGGTACCCAGTAGTGGAGATTTGGCAAAGCGCTTCAATCTTCCACAAAATACTCTTGAGCGGGCTATGAATGAGTTGGTAAAGACCGGGCTATTGGTCAACGTTGCTAAACACCGCTATTACTTGCCCGAACAACTGCGGCAAATAGCGCAGACTGTGAAAAAAATGACCGCACTGGGGCCATTGACGGTACGTGCGTTCCGCGACGAAACTGGCATAGGGCGAAACATAACTATCGAGATCCTCGAATATTTCGACGGCAAAGGGTTTACCCGCAGGCAAGGCAACGACCGTGTTATTTTGAATCCAACGATCTTCGACTAAGACGACCAGGGGTCGGGCGCACATTTAGGGGAGTAAGTGCTAGCGATGACAGAGCGAGATAACATGCGCAAACATGTAGTTGCGCGAGAACAAGTAGTTCACTCAAGGCATTGGCTTTGAGCAACAGCATCTCGGCACAGAGCGGCGTAACAGCAAAATTCCAGCGCGCCGAACAACGTGTTGGCAAAGTCCCGTTCTGGACTAAATTTGCACAAGGATTCAGTGCACTTCCGGGCCAGCACAAAGAGTGGGCGTTTAACACTCTTTTGCTGCTTTACTATTCGCAAGTGTTGGGTATGTCGGCGACTCTAGCGGCCTTGGTGATCGCGGTCTCGTTGGCTTTTGACGCAATTTCTGACCCAATGGCTGGCGCAATTTCGGACAGTTTTCGCAGCCGTAGGCTGGGACGAAGACACCCGCTCATGCTCGCTTCGATCATTCCGAGCTGTATGTCTATTTTCGCCCTGTTCTCGCCACCCCAAAGCCTCGGTGAGTACCAACTAGCGGCGTGGATGCTCGCTTGTACCGTGACCCTGCGCGTTAGCTTTTCATTCTTTGCGGTACCCTGGGGTGCAATTGCAGCGGAGCTTTCAGAGGACTACGCGGAGCGCACAATTATCATCGCTTTCCGAATGCTGATCGGAGTCGTGGGTGGGGGATTGTTCGGGGCTTTAACTCTAAACTTCGTCTTTCCGGAGGCTGGAGGTGGACTGTTTAATCCAGAACACTATCCACCCTTTGCCGCAACAATAGCGGGACTCATGTTTGTCTGGATGACATTCTCAACCCTCGCCACACTGGATCAAGTTAAGTACCTCCCTCAGCCTTCCAACTCTGTGCCTAAGGTCGCGCCATGGGATATGCTGATGCGGACCGTAGAAGCACTGAAAAATGATTACTTCCGCACCCTCTTCATCGCCACGCTAATCGCCTCAGCGGTTATTGGAACCGGTCAGGTCTTCGATATCTATATGAACACCTTTTTCTGGGAATTCGGCACCGGTGAGCTGAGTTGGCTCATTCTGGGCGTTGTCGGCATGTTGGTGTCTACCCTTACCGTGAGACCCCTACAAGCGAGATTTGAGAAACGCGACCTGATTCTATTTGCGCTTGCTTTTATTACGATGCTGCAAATCCTAAAAGTTTCTCTTCGGTTCGCCGGTTGGTTACCAGAAAATGGGGATCCACTGTTGCTGCAAATCTTCGTCTTTCAGGCGATGTTAATGGGGTACTGCGGCAACCTCTTTTTGATGATGTACGCGTCAATGATGGCCGACATTGCGGATCATCAAGAATTGAGAACCGGCCTGCGGCAGGAAGGTATCTTCTCCGGTGGGATAACATTTTCGGGAAAGGTCACCACCGGATTCGGCCTCATTCTTGGCGGCCTGATCTTGGACCAACTGATTGTATTTCCAAAAGGCCTGGAACCAGGCCAAGTGGCTCAAGACGTTCTCGTGCGTATGGCGATAATCGACGGCATTATCATGCCTGCACTCAACATAATTCCATTCTTGTTGCTGCTAAAGTACAAATTGGACCGAGCGGCGGTCAGCGAGATTCAGCGCCAACTCAACGAGCTAAAAGCACACCGAAATTAATCAGAGACCTCGTGCGGATATTTTTCTGCCAACAAATCTGCTAGGTGACCGCGCTCCGTTTTATGCAGCCGCTGCATATAAGATTGCAGCTTGCCACGGACGTGATAAGGCCCTCCCTCTTGCATCACATTGTCGTGGGGGTCACGGCCGCGGGCCGCATCAACGACCATGTCACCCAGCCACTGGCCCAGCAAATCGCGCCCCTGGGCTAACTCAACGCCCTGTGCGGCAGCCAAGTTATGCTGTTGGTGCGGATCTGTGGCGACATTAAACAACAGCTCATCCTGCCACAGGTGATACGCATCGTGACGTGTATTCAAGTACAAATAGTCGCCAAAACGCACCCCACGTTGGCACGCCCAAGCCGCCTGGGAAACCACCAAGAAATCTCTACCCAAATCGGATCCATCTTTCAAAGCCTTGGCAAAGCTCTCGCCATCCCAACTGTCCGGCACTTTCCTTTCTAACAACTCAAGTACGGTAGCGAAAACATCAACATGATAGTGCATCGCACGATAACGACCACCTTCCAACAATCCCGGCCAATGCAAAATCATAGGAATGCGCGTAGTTATCTGATCTGCAGTCTGATGGTCGCCGTAAACATTCATCTCGCCAAGATTTTCGCCATGATCGCTGCTGAGCATAACAACTGTCTCATCATCAACACCAAGATCCGCGAGTAAGTTGAGAATCCGCCCAACATAGTCGTCGGCAACCAGCACCCCGCAGTCGTAACCGTCAAACATTTTGCGCGCTGCCAGCATATCTGGCGTTTCCTGCGGCTGCCGCGGATAAACCGCCTGCATTGCTTTGTTCGGAGCGTAACCATAGTTTTCGCGAGCACTGTGAGGACCGCAGGATTGCCAATGACCCACTCGCACCTCTTCGGTATACCAAGCCGGTAAAGGACTGTCGGCAAAGGGTTCCCCAAGGTCGGCCGGTGCTCGATACGGCGTAT
>NHET02000032.1 GCA_002170355.2 Gammaproteobacteria bacterium TMED92 | reverse complement strand
AACTCTACGGTACCGCACATTACTATTATTGTTGGCGCGTCTTACGGCGCCGGCAACTACGGCATGAGCGGCCGGGCTTTTGGGACTAAGTTCACTTACATCTGGCCATTCTCAAAAATCGCTGTCATGGGCCCGTCAGTTATGGCCGGGGTTATGACTATTGTGGGTCGAGGCGCCGCCGCACGACGTGGTGTTGAATTCGACGAGGAAGCAGATGCCCAGCGCGCAGCATTCGCCGAGCATTGGGCAGAGGAGCGATCAAAGGGCCTATACGCCACATCACGGGTGTCTGACGACGGCATGATTGATCCAAGAGATACGCGCAACGTCATTGCAATGTCATTGTCGGCTTGCCACAACAATAGCGTTAAAGGCACCAAGGAGTACGGCACATGGCGCATGTAATTACACCTATTAAACGCTTGCTGATTGCCAATCGAGGCGAGATTGCACGGCGCATTATTCGTACCGCGCACGACATGGGCATCAGCACTGTGGCGATTTATGCCGACGGCGACGCCCAAGCACCATTTGTTACAGAGGCCGACAGTGCGGTTGCATTGAACGGCCGCACTACCGCAGAAACGTATTTGGATATCGACAAGGTGCTTGCCGCCTGCACGCGTAGTGGTGCAGATGCCATCCACCCAGGCTATGGTTTTTTGTCGGAGAACGCGGCTTTTGCGAAAGCGGTAATCGATGCCGACATCAAGTGGCTTGGCCCAACGCCAGAAGTAATCGGCTTAATGGGCGACAAGCTTTCGGCAAAACGCCTTATGGACGAGGCCGGCGTACCGACCTTGCCAGGAATCGAAATTTCTGCTGCCACCGATATTGTTGCGGCAGCCAACGAGATTGGTTATCCGGTGTTGGTAAAGGCCTCTGCGGGAGGCGGCGGTCGCGGCATGCGCGTCGTCGAGCAGGAGGCTGATTTGCTCGCCGCTGTGGCAGGCGCGAAGCGCGAGGCCGGCAGCTCTTTTGGCGACGACACCGTATTCCTTGAGAAATGGCTGGCAGTTTCTCGGCATGTGGAGATCCAGATTCTCGGCGATTCGCACGGCAATTTGGTGCACTGCTTCGAACGCGAGTGTTCCATTCAGCGCCGTCATCAAAAGATCATTGAGGAAGCTCCGTCCCCAGCAGTCACTGACGCCATTCGATCACGTATGGGCGACGCCGCTATTGCGGCTGCGAAAAAGCTTGGTTACTCCTCTGCCGGCACGGTTGAATTCTTACTCAGTGGCGACGACTTTTACTTCCTCGAAGTAAATGCTCGCTTACAAGTAGAGCACCCGATTACTGAAGAAATCATTGGCAAAGATCTGGTGCGCGAACAAATCCGCGTGGCTGAGGGCGAAACATTGTCGTTTTCCCAAGAGGATTTGAGCATCAACGGCCATGCCATCGAAGCGCGTTTGTACGCAGAGGACCCAGCCAAAGGCTTCTTACCGGCACCGGGTCCGGTGTTGGCATGGACACCGTCTACTGTGGGCCAAGCACGCTTCGATTCCGGTGTCGAAACCGGCAGCGAGATCAGCACTCAATTTGACCCGATGATTGCCAAAGTTATCGTGCACGCCGCCACCCGAAGAGAGGCTGCAGGACGTCTGGCAAGAGTACTGGAAACCACTGAAATTCAGGGGCTGCGCACCAACCGCGACTTTTTGGTGGCAACCCTGCGCACCGATGAATATCTCGCCGGCGATACAACCACGGACTTTATCGATCGGGTCGAACCAGCGCGGGTGCGCGAGGTGTCGCGACAGGAATTGGTAGAAGCGGCAATTGGGGTGGCTATGGAAGCACAAGCCCAACGCCGCGCAGCGGCTCGAGTGTTGCGCACGCTGCCCAGCGGTTGGCGTAACTCAACCATGCCAAAAGAATCAATCACCTTTAACTGCGGGAATGAGACTATCGAAGTGGCTTATCGACGGCATCGGGACGGCCGCTTCCGGCTGGTCTGCGACGCCGAGGAGCATGTGATACAGATCTACCAGGCTGGTGCGGGTGCAGTTGATCTCGACGACAACGGACGACGCCTACAGTTCACGGTGCAAAGCCACGNAACCGATTGGTTAGTNCACAGTGCCTTCGGNGATTTGGTGCTTACACAACAACCGCGATTTCCAGACGCAAGCCTAGACGCCAATACCGGCGGTTTGACTGCTCCAATGCCTGGGTCGGTACTGGCCACAGAGGTTGCTGCAGGCGCGGCGGTTAGTAAGGGTCAACTGCTACTGATTATGGAAGCTATGAAAATGGAGCACCGCATCACCGCCCCTCGTGACGGTGTGGTCGAGACCGTCCATGTTGCCGTCGGCGACCAGGTCGATAATGGCCAGTTGCTGGTCTCTATGGCGGACGAATAAGGAGTCCAATAATGCCAACAACACAAGCTACTCTGTACGAGATTAAGCAGGGCGCAGCCTGGATTACGCTAAATCGCCCAGAAAACCGCAACGCCTTGTCATCCATCTTGGTAACCGAGCTATACGACCACTTGCTGGCAGCTAACGCTGACGACACGGTGCGCAGTATTGTCATCACTGGTAACGGCCCAGCGTTTTGCGCGGGCGCGGATCTGAAAAGCCCACCCGGTCAGCTTTCCGAGGGTAGCGATCGCGCGGTGCCCTATGCCGACGTGCTGACGGCAATCATCGATAGCCCTAAGCCGGTAATCGCCGCCATAAACGGCGCCGCATTCGCCGGCGGCCTAGGTTTGGTCGGGGCCTCTGACATTGTCATCAGTAAGAAGAAGGTACTGTTNAGTTTCAGCGAAGTCCGTATCGGCGTTATACCAGCGATTATTTCAGTGGTGTGTTTACCGAAACTAGGCACCCACCACGGCATGAAACTGTTCTTGACTGGCGAGCGCTTTGACGGCGAACAAGCCGTGGCCATGGGCCTCGCGCATCGTGCAGTAGACGATGACGACTTGCAGTCGGCGGTACAAGAAGAGATCGACATGATCAACCTTGGCGGCCCGATCGCCGTNCAAGANTGTAAAAAGCTGGTGCGACGGGTACCACAGTTATCTTTGGCGGACGGTTTCAAAGAGACTGCCGAGTGGAGCGCGAGAATGTTTCGATCCGACGAAGGTTCCGAAGGAATGGCGTCGTTCCGCGAGAAACGTAAACCATCTTGGGTACAGGAGTAGTACTGCAGGAGTACTTAAAACGGAGGGGTCCATGACAGAGGTAATACGAATAGGCAATTGCAGCGGCTTTTACGGCGACCGCTTGGCAGCAGCCAGAGAAATGATCGATGGCGGTCCAATAGATGTGTTAACCGGCGACTATCTCGCGGAATTGACAATGTCGATTCTCTACAACCAGCAACAAACTCGTGGCGAGAATGTTGGCTATGTTGGGACGTTCTTGAAGCAACTAAAAGACGTTGCCGCTGACTGTAAGGCGCGAAACATAAAAATCGTGACCAATGCTGGCGGGCTGAACCCAAAAGGGATGGCCGACGAGGTTGAAAAAATTCTCGCGGAGCTACGGGTGGATTCTAAAGTTGCCTACATTGACGGCGACGATTTGTTACCCAAGTTAGGCGCGCTGCAAACCGACGGTGAAAAGTTCACCAATTTAGACACTGACGAAGACTTAAAAGACAGCACTCAGGAGGCATTGACAGCTAACGCCTATCTGGGCGGATGGGGCATTAAAGAAGCGTTAGACCAGGGTGCCGACATAGTGATCTGCCCACGAGTGACTGACGCCGCCGTGGTTATCGGCCCCGCCGCTTGGAAGTTTAACTGGCAGCGTAACGATTACGACGCATTGGCCGGGGCGTTGGCGGCCGGCCACATCATTGAATGCGGCGCTCAATGTTGCGGCGGCAACTACGCGTTCTTCGAAGAAGTGCCAAGCTTCCGCAACGTCGGCTACCCCATTGCTGAAATCGAGGCGAACGGCAACTTTACCGTCACTAAACATGCAGGCACTGGCGGTTTGGTCTCGGTTGGCACGGTAAAAGCTCAACTGCTGTATGAGATCTCCACACCGGCCTATTACAACCCGGACGTGATCGCGCATTTTGACACCATGCAAATTGAGCAGGTCGGCGCAGACAGAGTCTATGTCAGTGGTTGCCGTGGCAGCACACCACCGCTCACTCACAAAGTGTGCTTTAACACCCGTGGCCCTTATAAGCAGTCCATGGAAACCTTGCTCACGGGTCTGGACATCGAGCAGAAGGCTGAGCGTTACCTGGACGCTGTATTCCACAACTTGGGGGGCCGCGAGCAATTTGATGACGTCGACATTCAGCTGATCCGCAGCGACCACGAAGACCCAGGCAGCAACGAGGTCGCGCATGCTGCCCTTCGCGTAACCATTACTCACAACGACCCGAGTAAGTTCGGGCGTTTATTCGCAGCCAAAGTTACCGAGCTCGGACTCGCAGGCATACCCGGCAACACTGGCCGAGGCGCCGCGGGCTTCAGTGGCGGTGCTGCGATTTACCATTGGCCTGCACTGATCGACAGCCAGAAAATTACTGAGCACGTGCATGTTGGTGGCAAGTCTATTGAAGTCCTACCCACTCAGCGTTTGGGGCTCGAAGACATCTACTATCAGCAAATGCCAGCAAACATCGCTCCGGCACCCACCGGACCGACGCGACGCATACCTTTCGGGCGCTTGTTTGGAACACGCTCTGGAGACAAAGGCGGCAATGCCAACGTCGGTGTCTGGGCACTCACAGACGCGGCATACAGCTTTTTATATGAATATCTTACGGTAGAGGAATTTAAGCGCTTGGCTCCGGACTTCGGTGCCTATGCTGTGGAGCGCTACGACATGCCAAACCTTCTGGCTATGAACTTTTACATTAAAGGTGTGCTCGGCACGGGCGCCGCGTCGAATCACCGGATCGACAAGCAGGCAAAGTCTCTCGGTGAATATTTACGCGCTAAGTACATTGAGGTGCCTGAGGTACTGGCAAAAGACATTGCGTAGCGGCTGATCGATGATTCACCGGCATTCAATATTCAATGCCGGTTCGCTCCGCGTGATGGGCTTCAAGAAAGTCTAACCGTGCTTTCGCGACGCCCTGCTGCACCGAATCCTCGACCGCGAACACCAACCATGAATCCGTTCCCGGGTCGTACTCTGGCCAAGCCAGCAGACCATCGCCATTCGGGTCTCCGCTGCGNGCAAAGTTAACCCAATACGCTTGCAGGCGCTTCGACAACTGCGCAATTTGCTCATCACCGCTGGTTTCGCCTCTCCATAGAAAATATCCGTCAGCACCATGGGGNGTGCCAGACCATGTATTCACCAGACTCGCGGGAATAAAGTCGACATAGTAGATTCGCGACGGACTGCTCTTATTCGCCATACTGCGCGCCATTGTGCGGGCTGCTAATACATACCGGTTGTCACCGAACATCTGCTTTAAGCCCAACTCTCTGCTGTGACTAAACTCAGCGCTGTANAGTTTTTCGGCTTCTGCTGAGCGCGCTCGGTGAAAGCCCTCAAACTCGTCCAGTGAAATCCCAGAGGCCGGCTGCACGCTGCCCTCNAAACTACAGCCCCCGGTAATTAGCGGCACATCGTGCTGTTTACCTTGCAAGGCCATCGTTGCCGGCTCACCGACNAGTACCGAGCCATCGACAAAAGGAAGTTGAAAACCGGACAAAGCGCGCATCAAAGCCGCTGCATCCAAAGCGCGAAGTTGCTCACCAGTTGACGCGTTAGGGTCGACCTTATCAACGATACGCTGCGATAACTGCTCGGCACTCGGCAGAGGCTGTAAATCCATACCACGGGGAGCTGCAGCGCTCGCGTTTTTTGACCTAGGCAACGCCCACGTGCCATACCCGCTTTGCGCAATGGCCTTGTGAAAAAGCCCCTCNGCGGCAGGACTCACGAGCATTGCATTGACCGCCATACCCCCCGCGGAAACACCAAAAATAGTGACGTTATCGGCATCCCCGCCAAACGCTTGAATATTGTTTTGCACCCAACGCAACGCCGCGACGATGTCCAGCAAACCAAAGCTNGCGGCCTCATCCGCTAACGCCGGATGGGCGAAAAAACCCAGCGGCCCCAATCGATAATTCAGAGAAACCACAACCACGCCGTGTCTGGCGAGAACTTCGCCGGGAACTTCTCCCGAACCGCCTCGGAATCCGCCACCGTGNATGTAAACCATGACCGGACGTGCTGATCCTTGCGTTCCTGGCGACCATACATTGAGCGTTAAACAATCCTCACTCATACGAGGAGGATTGTCGCCATAGGTTCGCTGCATGCAGCGCGGCCCAAAAGCNTCTGCATTGAGCGTATGCGAACGCAGGGTTAGCGGCTGCGGCGGCTGCCAGCGCAATNTGCCTGTAGGCGGCTGTGCGTAGGGGACACCGCGAAATACCTCCAGGTTGTTAAGCTTCAACCCAGTGACTTTTCCCTCTGTGGTTACCACCATCGGCGCCGCCATCAAAGTCCCGCCCGAGATTGCACTGGCCANGNTCAACAACCCAAGAACACCAACCTTAAATAGCTCTGCNAACCGCATAACACTCCCCTTTNTCGCTGCCAGCGATGTTAATGCTGTTTGAATATTTCTCAACAAACACGCGTAGTAGTTGCTGCGGAACTATGTCTCATTTTGATCATTTCCGTAAGACAAATNGGTCTTGTTAGCGATCTAATAGAAGATCGTGCGTCAGCCGATGCACAGTAAGCCGCTCGCTCAAACGCGGCGTTGGCGACAGATCCAAATATTGCGTAAGGAGAGGCAATGANGGCGTATTTTTATCGAATTTCAGCACTATTGGTGTTGTTGGCTTATAGCACCGGGGTTACAGCACAAANCAANGAACGCAGAATAGAAGAAGTAATAGTCACAGCAGAAAAGCGTGAATCTACAGTTTCTGACACTTCTATTTCGATTACTGCCTTTGGCGAAGGACTCATCGAGGACCTNGGCATTCAGGGCGCAGATGAATTGGTCAATTTCATTCCCGCCACCACACGAGACTCTTACGACATTCGTATTCGCGGGGTTGGCCGAAATTTTCGCGCTTTGGGNGGCGATCCAGGCGTCGCAACCTATTACAACGGAATCTATTCTGAGGACTTCGGTATCGCAGCTTCAGAAAGCGGCTTATACGATGTCGAGCGCATTGAGGTGTTACGCGGGCCGCAGGGTACNCTNTANGGTCGNAACTCTATCGGCGGGGCGTTGAATTACATCACCAACAAGCCTACTGAGACTTTCGAAGCTGAAGTACGCGGGTTGGTTGGCAATCTTGGCACCAAAGAAATGTATGGCGTGCTTTCAGGGCCGATTGTCACAGATAGGTTGGCTGCACGTCTGGTTGCTGTAAAGCGCGACCGTGACGGCGCGACGGACGGAATGGCAGGCTCAGCTCCAATNGACAGCATCGACGACGCGAATTACGCGCTGTCTTTGAATTGGCAAATCCGTGACAACATGGACTTAGACTTCCGATGGAACGATCGATCTTCCGATCGAGTCATCGGACAAGCCACCGTAGCTGCTGAGGGCGCAATTGATGACCGTGCCAATCGAAATATCAGCAACTACGCNCGCGGACTGCGCTCAGTAGCGGCAGGAACCGACGGCGCTATCACCTTTACTCACCCANTAAGCGGTGCGAGTGCATACGGCGCCTTCAATAGACCGGGCGTCGACCCCAGCCCAACCCANCTGCCCAACGCTGGCTATGGCGCTACTGGGCTGCGCGTTGCACACAATCTGGACAACATAAACGCAGCGGTCGCCACCAATGACGATAACAGCGAAAAATTCGATCACAACGCGATCCAAACAAGCTTCAATTGGGATCTTAACGACACCACATCGCTGAAGTATCTCGGCGGCTGGATGGACTTTGATTACACGTTTGATATCGACTTGGATTTCACCAACGGCACGTTTGCACAACCNCGGCAAACTGTTNTGGANGCCGTTGAAACCTCGTCTCACGAGCTACAATTGTTGTGGCAAATCGGCGANAAATTGGAAATGACCAGCGGCNTGTATTACTTCCAATCTGATCGTTTGCAAAATTTTGCNTTCCGTGATTTGCACAGCCAGGGCCGNTACACCGACGCAGTCAATTATGGAAATGTTTTACCCTTCGTGACAGGCACCCTCGCCAACCCACTCATCAACGGCAGCACTACTCCCGCCCAACGAGGACAGTCGCAAGTGGGGGCTAATCTGTTTGGCCCATGGGGTGGTAACGCGACTGGAGCGTATTATGAATACTGGAACACGGTAGATACCAGTGCGAAGGCCGCCTACACCCAAGGCACCTACACGTTTAATGAAAATTTTGCATTAACCATTGGTTTGCGGTGGGCTGAAGATGAGAAAACCGCGTTTGAAGATCGCACCGCATACTTCTCGGCNAACCCTTCGAGCGGACCCTTTGCTTTTCTGGGACCACTTTTAGACGGAGCCTGCGACGGCGCATTCGGCACCGATTGCTCAGCATTGGGCTTAACACCATTGGCGATCGCCAATGTTTTCGCNGGCAACGCCGCTCCTACATTTAATCCTGCCAATCCCATCGCACCAACATGCGAGCTCACTGATCCGACTTGCGCAACACCGCTCTTTTTGAACGGTATTCCTTTTTCGTTCGCCGACAAAGCAACCGATACACGGACTTGGGGAGATACCTCGTTTCGAATCAACCTGGACTGGACTCCTAATGAAGACACCCTGATGTATTACTCGGTCACAACGGGTTATCGCGCCGGAGGTTACTCACTCGGCATCCTGAATTCGCGCGCGACAAATGATGCCGGAGANATCAANCCATTGTCCTATGACCAAGAAGAAGTCANGGCATTGGAGGTCGGCTACAAGGGGACGCTGCAAGATGGCAAACTTCAGCTCAATGCTTCAGCTTACTACTACGACTACGAAAACTATCAAGATCGTATCAGTGTCTTCAGCGCCCCGACCGGCACCAGTCTTGATCAGGTGCAGAATGCTGAAAGTGCAACTAACAAGGGCTTNGAAGTCGAAATTCTGTGGCTCGCCTCTAACAGCCTAACCNTTGGCGGTAATGGCAGTTATACCAAAACCGAGTACACCTCGGATCTATTCTTACTAGAAGACGATAATCCCGCTTACCCGACTGCCGTCTTCGCCGACACCAATGGCGACGACGGTTTTATGGTGAAGAACCTCAATGGCAATGCCTTAAAGCGTATTCCAGAGTGGAAGGCGGCGATNTGGGGCAACTATGAATGGACGCTCAATAACGGCTCTTTGACGGCGGGCGGCAGCTGGTCGTACACCGGCGAATACTATTCCAGCGGCATTAAGCGAGACTTGGACTTAGTCCCCGGCAGAACCCGCTTGGACCTTTCGCTGACATGGCGCGACATCGAAGAGCGCTGGGAAGTCAGGGGGTTTGTCGACAATGTAATGGATACAACAAATGTTCGAGAGTTCGGCACGCCAACCGCCAGCGCAGATTGGCAACTGCGCGCGTTAACCCTGTATCCACGATTTTTTGGTCTTGATATCACCTACAAAATGGGCGGATGAAGCTAACTAGAAGGACCCGAGGGACGACACAAGCGTAAACACTAAGCGCGCTCGTAGTCGGCCCTCGATGGCTTGCCAACGTCCGCAAAATACCTACGGTCGGTTAATGAACTTTAACAACCCGCTCTATATTCTCTTGGTGATCGCAAGCTGCGCCGCAAGTGCGGTCAGTGCAGACCCTGGCCAATGCGCCATGCTGGACAATGATCAAGCCCGACTCGCATGCTTTGATCGCTTTTACCCCAAGCCCGCGATCGCCCTAGAGCAGCCATCGCGATCCGAAAAGGCGGGGTTTCATGGGACCTCCGAATTAGCCAACAAGACCCAANAGACTGCGCTTGCGATCGATACCGATCGTCGAATTGAGGTAGTGAAAGTNGACTATGACCCTCATCGTAACGCTGTTTTCACCTTAGCTAATNGTCAAGTCTGGGTGCAAACAAGCGCCAAACGCAAAAACCTTAAACCCGGCGACCGTGTCAGCTTTAAGGAAGGCATTATGAACAGTGTGTTTCTGGTCACCGCCAATGGCGTCTCAGTGCGGGTTAAAAAACGCTCCCGAACACGGTGAACAGCAAAAGTCGCTTGTGTTAAGTTAACTTGTTCGAGGGTACCCGGCCCATTACGCGGCTAACTATTGCGAGAAGACCATGCAACAATTTGATGTCGTCATCGTTGGCGCCGGCATATCCGGCATCGGTGCAGCCTGCCATTTGCAGCGCAGCTGTCCAAACAAAACCTTTGCGATCTTAGAGTCCCGCAAACAGATCGGCGGCACTTGGGACTTATTTAAGTACCCAGGAATTCGCTCAGANAGCGATATGCACACANTGGGCTTTAACTTCAAGCCGTGGACTGCAGCAAAATCTATTGCCGACGGTCCATCAATAAAAAGCTACTTNCACGAGACCATCGCGGAGCACGACTTGGAGCAACACATTCAGCTTGAACAAAAAGTTCAACGCGCTGNATGGTCTAGCCAGGACNCCANGTGGGTTGTCACTACGCTGCACAACGACGAACTGCAACAGATAAGCTGCAATTTCTTAATGATGTGCAGCGGTTACTACAACTATGACACCCCCTATACGCCAGAGTTTAAGGGGCAANCAGATTTCACCGGCACAATAATCCATCCTCAGCACTGGCCAAAGGATTTCGACTATTCCGGGAAGGATGTTGTTGTGATTGGCAGCGGTGCTACCGCAATGACCTTAGTCCCAGCCATGGCGGATACGGCAGCCAGCGTCACTATGCTNCAGCGCTCGCCAACCTACGTTGTTGCTCGCCCGGATCAAGACAAGATTGCTAACAACTTACGCAAGTTGTTGCCCGACGCTCTGGCTTACGCCTTGACTCGGTTCAAAAATACGCAATTGCAGAACTTCATGTACCAACGCATGCGCAAGCAACCACACAAGATGAAGAAAGCGCTGGTCGGACTGGTACGCGAAGCCCTCGGCCCAGACTACGATGTAGACAAGCACTTCACTCCCAAATACAACCCTTGGGATCAACGCTTGTGCTTAATTCCGAATGGCGATCTTTTTGCCGCCATCAAAAAAGGCAAAACCCGAGTTGTCACTGACAACATCGAACGTTTTACCAATAGCGGTATCAAGCTTGCGTCCGGCGACGAATTGAAGGCGGACATTATTNTTACCGCCACCGGATTGAATATGCAGATCATGGGGGGCACGGAAATCTCAATCGATGGTCGCGTTATAAATTTTGCGGATACAGTGAGCTATAAAGGCATGATGTACGCAGAGATTCCGAACTTTATTCAAACATTTGGCTACATAAACGCATCGTGGACCTTGCGTGCCGACTTAACAGCGGAGTATGCGTGTCGGGTGATCAATCACATGGAGCAGATGGGCGTTCGTCAATGTACGCCAAGACTGCGGGACGAAGACGCAGACATGAAGTTGGGTCCCTGGATACAGGACTTCTCCGCTGGCTACATGCAGCGAACGATGGATTTGATGCCGAAGCAAGGCAATAAAGATCCGTGGCGCAACACGCAAAATTACGCATTAGACAAAAAGATTATTCGCAAGGCACCTCTTGAGGATGGCGCCCTAAGATTTGGGCCACTGGATTTACAGCCGGTGGGCACTGAGTCCCCTGAGTTTGATCAGAACGCCGCTTAGATTGTTATCGATCTTGTTAAGCAGCGGTGGGAACGCACCTCACGGCCATTTACGAAAAAGTACTAGTCTCCGCCGAATGAGCCTCTGCGAACCTCGTGATACGCGACGGCCCAGTCGTTAAAAAGCCGTTTGGTTTTTTCAGTGGGATAAATCAGCACTTGGCGAGCGTCTGTAGCTGACTTCTCTTTTGCGAAGAATCCTCGACGAATAGATTCCTCAATGAAATTTTGACGATGGGTACGAGAGCGCAGTTCGCTGCCTATATCCAAACATTCTTCTTTAGAAAGCCCAGCCTTTTCTTCACATTCGAGCAATAGTTTCATAACGAATAGCAGGCTGTATCNCGATGCAGCAAAGTATTGGAGCAACTCGTCGTCGCACTCTAAAACTGTTACGAGCAATTTCGCNAGTCTGCTATCCAGATCCGATAGCGCATTCGCTTCGTCTGTAGTTTGCATAGCTCACCACACCCAAAAACTACTGTGATCAAGCAAAGATNTAATAAGNTACAGGCTTACCACTTTTATNTGTACTTTTTGTGAATAAAAATTACAAAAATAAATTGATCTTTTATTTTTCCGATCAGGATCTTATGTTTCCGTCCTCTGGTGCTTGCCCAAGCACCCAGAGGTTTTGTTCTGGGTAAACGGCAAGTAAATCGGGGAATTACTGGGGAGTAATTATGTCGTCTGATAGCAATAAAATGCGTCGCTGTACTTTCGTAATCGCGGTCATGGCCGTTTTCGCCTCCGCCTGCAGCGATCAGAGTGTTGACCTAACTTGCGCAGAACACTTTGCCACCGGAACGTCTAGCCTCAGCAAGCTGGGCAATGGCNTCGCGNATGACCCCGGCAATAATTTGCATTGGTATCAGTGCAATGCCGGCCAACAGTACAAGAATCAGCAGTGCACTGGCGACGCGCTGAATGTTAGCTTCAATGCCACTACCATCGCTGTTGGCGACCTTGTCGCCGAGGAAAAGCTACCGCCCAACTTAAACTGGCGTATGCCTACCCAAGACGAGTACGCAACGCTTACGGATGTGCCTTGCCACAGCCCTATGGTTGATGTCGGTGTTTTTCCTGATGTGAAGCCTGAGACATTCTACTGGTCTGGTTCAGACTCTAATAATGCAGACTTTGCTTGTGGTACGCGGCTCAAAGACGGGCGACAACAGTGCCGCATAAGCAGATCTTCTTTCAACCCGACGATGCTCGTAGCGGCTGGCGGCGATTAGCGACCAAATAAGACTCTGTATTAGCGTAAANACCTAGCTCGCTCCAACATATAGGATATGTGCTGACCCCCTANCNATNCAGTCGTAGGTCGTTTAGCCAGCCACCTCATGACTTATTGTTGCTCTACAAACTTCTTGGCAAAGCCGATTCTGGCAACGCAAANCTGATAGCCCTAAAAATCGTTGAGNGTCTACTTAGGACNTGGCGCATTTTTTGTTATGTTGTGCATGGGAGAGCACTGTACAGGCGAGGCCAGGTCAATGAGCGACACCGTGACAAAACGCAACTCGGAATCCGTTGTAACTTTTTATACCCCAGAGCAGGCGCAAGCTGCCTNGGGTGCAGACATNCCAGACGCATACGATATGGCGATCGATGAAATTAATCCCATAAATGCGCATTTGTTTCTTGAGCACCGTTGGCAAAGCCACTTTGCACGCTTGCGAGCAGAGGACCCAGTGCACCTGAACGACATCGAAACAGCCGGTCGATATTGGTCCCTGACCAAATTCAAAGACATAAAAGCCGTGGACGCCGACTGGAAGAATTTTTCGTCCGCCCACGGGATAACTTTAGGATTTCGCAAGGGCACCAAACTGCCTCCAGGTTCTGTAATGCAATCCAACGCCAATAGTGCGTTTATTTCACAAGATCCTCCCCGCCACGATGACCAGCGCAAAACCGTGCAAGGCGTTGTCGCGCCGCAAAATCTGAGAAAACTTGAACCGTTGATTCGGCAACGCACGGGCGAGGTTCTCGATCGNTTGCCGGAAGGTGAANTTTTTGATTGGGTCGATNCCGTGTCGATCGAGCTAACAACGATGATGCTAGCCACTTTATTTGACTTTCCTTTTGAGGATCGTAGCAAGCTCACCCGTTGGTCAGACGTGGTCTTCGCCATCCCGGAACCAGGCGGTGTCGTAGAGACCCAAGAAGAAAAACGCCAAGAGTTTATGGATTGTATCGAGTACTTCGCNAGGTTGTGGGAGCAACGTCGAGANAACCCGGGGGACGACCTTATCTCTATGCTCGTGCATGGAGCAGGAACCCGAGATTTTCCCGTGACCGACCACCTAGGCAACCTGCTTCTACTCATTGTTGGAGGTAACGACACAACTCGCAACACAATGACGGGNAGTGTGTACGCGTTGAACAAGTTCCCCGACCAATACCGCAAACTGATCGCCAATCCNGAACTAATCCCGCAAATGGTAGCCGAAGTGATTCGCTGGCAAACGCCACTCTCGTACATGCGCCGCACAGCAAACCGCGACGTCAAAGTGGGCGACAANTTGATTAAGAAAGATGACCAAGTGCTNATGTGGTATCTCTCTGGAAACCGCGACGAGGAAGTCTTTAAGAATGCCAACGATCTCGATATCGAGCGCCCCAATGCTCGTCAGCACTTGGCCTTCGGTTTCGGCATCCATCGTTGCATGGGTAACAGACTAGCCGAACTGCAGTTGCGCATTCTTTGGGAGGAGATTCTTGAACGCTTCGAAAAAATCGAAGTTCAGGCGGAGCCGTCGCGAACGTTTTCATCTTTCGNCAATGGCTATACCAAACTTCCAGTCACAGTGACTCGCCTATAGGACCTGCGCAGTTAAAGGTTGCTGCCGTTCCGCCACAACTCTACTGGTAGCAGGACGTATAAGTGGTGGCCGCCGACTGAGACAAGCGCGATCAGCGAGCTAAGTCTCCCGCGGTCCATGTTGACCGGGTCGATTGCTCAGTGACGATATTGACCGTTACCAAATTCTCTGACGACACCATTACGCATCAATATTAGCTNGCGAGAACGCCGAAAGCTGCGACAGCCGCGCAATAGTNCACAAAAATNNACACCCANTGAAAGTGGCGGTTGACNAGATTGCTATGTCGCGGTGAANNAGCCTAACTGGAGGTTTAATTNGTTTGCATCAAATACTNAGAGAAAAGATCGAGGCGCAATACCTTGCCGACGAAAGCGAGCTACTCACTCTGCTGACTCACCAGGCGGATTTAGNNGCNAACGCCAGGGCGAACATCTGCAACGAGGCCGCGATCCTCGTCGAGCGNATTCGAAACACAGAAACACCCAATTTGATGGACGTATTCCTGGCCGAGTACGGATTGTCGACAAATGAGNGCGTCGCGCTAATGTGCTTAGCCGAGGCGCTATTGCGAGTCCCCGACGCAGACACCATAGACGAGCTAATAGAGGACAAAATCGCACCGAGTGATTGGGGCAAACATCTTGGCCAATCGACATCCCCATTGGTCAATGCTTCTACCTGGGCGTTACTACTTACGGGAAAAGTTCTCTCGCCGACTGAACCCGGACCCGTTAGCCATCTGCGCCAAGCGATNAAACGCTTGGGCGAACCCNTTATTCGTGCNGCAGTTTCNCGAGCCATGCGAGAAATGGGACATCAGTTCGTTCTTGGTGAAAACATAGAAAATGCCATGCAGCGCGCCGCTGCAATGGAGGATATCGGNTATNTTTACTCCTTCGACATGCTTGGCGAAGCCGCACGCACGGAGGCAGACGCGTGTAACTATTACCTCGCGTATTCCCGCGCAATCGGTGCCTTAGCCCCGAACCTTGGGTCTTACGACCCTTATCAAAATTCNGGTATCTCGGTAAAGCTGTCCGCGCTACACCCGCGCTATGAAGTGTTGCAACGACAGCGAGTGATGCAAGAGCTACTGCCGCGCGCACGGTCACTGGCAATCACCGCCCGATCCGCTGGCCTCGGGTTCACGATCGACGCAGAAGAGGCTGACCGTTTGTCGATATCTTTGGATGTCATCGAAGCTCTNGCCGGCGACCCCGCGCTGAGCCATTGGGACGGCCTTGGTGTGGTGGTTCAAGCCTACGGCCAACGGGCCAATTCGGTNATCGATTGGCTCCATCAACTANCCGTTCGAACNAACAGACGCTTAATGGTANGGCTGGTCAAGGGAGCCTATTGGGATAGTGAAATTAAACGCGCCCAGGAATTGGGCTTAGCGAGTTTCCCCGTGTTTACGACCAAGGCCGCGACCGACATAAGCTATTTGGCATGCGNACGTAAATTGCTGTCTATGACTGACCGGATCTACCCGCAATTCGCCACCCACAACGCGCATACNGTGCAGGCAATACTGCACATGTCGAGAGAAATGCAAGTCAACACGTNTGAATTTGAATTTCAGCGCTTACACGGTATGGGTGAATCTNTGCATGCTCTGGTTAAACAAGATAACAACACCCGCTGCAGAATTTACGCACCAGTGGGCGCGCACAAAGATCTCTTAGCCTATCTCGTACGTCGATTGTTAGAAAATGGCGCTAATTCAAGTTTTGTTAATCAAGTTGTGGATCGCAATGTAGCTGCAGAGGTAGTCGCGGCTGATCCCTTCGAAGCACCAGCTAGTGGCTTTGCGTTGCCTACTGGAGCTGAGTTATTCGCGCCCGCGCGNCAAAACTCCAAGGGCTGGGATGTAACAGATATGACCACATTGGCANCAATAAACCAGCAACGTGACCAGTNTCGCTACAAGGCCTGGNCCAGCAATGCGCGAACCGTCAGCACAGGTCTTGCTGACCGTAAACAGCGCCAAATCTACAGTCCTGCGCACACAACTACTTTGGTAGGCTCGGTCCAAGACGCTACGGCGCAAATGGCGGCGGCAGCCATTGACAACGCACAAGCGTGGCGCGCTTCCGTTGCCGATCGTGCTNACACGTTGCGCAAAATTGCCGATGCATACGAAGCTAACCATGGAGAACTATTCGCGCTACTGCATCGAGAGGCGGGGAAAANACTNTTGGACGCTGTTGGCGAGCTGCGCGAAGCCGTTGACTTTTTACGCTACTACGCNGCACAGCTCGAACACAACGAAATANGCCCAGGCGGTNGCTGGGTATGCATTTCGCCATGGAATTTCCCATTAGCTATTTTCACCGGACAAGTTGCTGCCGCACTTGCAGCGGGCAACTCGGTANTGGCAAAACCTGCGCANCAAACCTGCNTGATTGNCAGTCGGGCGGTGCAGATCATGCACAGCGCGGGCGTCCCTGAAACGGCATTACAACTCCTACCGGGCGGTGCAGAGATCGGCGCTGAACTAACACGCTCTGCAATAATCAATGGCGTGGCATTTACTGGTTCCACCGTGACGGCACAAAAAATTCGCCTTGCTATGGCCACACACGCGGCCCCTGGCACGCCATTNATCGCGGAAACCGGCGGTTTGAACGCNATGGTTGTTGATAGCACGGCNNTACCAGAANTGGCGGTGAGAGACATCCTGCAAAGTGCTTTTCAATCTGCAGGACAGCGATGTTCAGCCCTGCGCTGTCTTTATGTTCAACAAGATGTCGCGCAAACTATTTTGACGATGTTGCAAGGGGCCATGGATGAGTTAAAACTCGGCGATCCATGGCTGCTGTGCACCGACNTTGGACCCGTGATCGACCAAGCAGCACAGCNCCAAATTAGCGAACACATCAACGAGGCGCGTGCACAAGGCCGGCTGCTGCACCAACTAGAGNCCCCCCAAGAGGGAAATTTTATTGCGCCAACGCTGATCCAAGTTGACGGTATAAGAGACATAGGCCGGGAAGTATTTGGACCGGTGTTGCATGTGGCCACCTTCAAAGCCGACGAACTCAATACCGTGCTCAGCGAAATCAATGAGGAAGGTTATGGCCTGACTTTNGGCCTCCACAGTCGCATTGATGACCGCGTGCAGAGTGTTGTCGAAACCATCAACGTTGGTAACTGCTACGTAAATCGCAATCAAATTGGTGCCATTGTCGGGTGTCAGCCGTTCGGTGGTGAGGGACTATCTGGCACCGGGCCAAAGGCAGGCGGGCCGCACTATTTGCCGCGGTTCGCATTTAATGAGCGAATAACTCTGCACGACACCTGGCCTACACNNGCCGATGCGCAAGCATTAGCAGATGCGCTCAATCGCGAGCCATCGCCAACGACCATTCGCACCCAAACCATGCCCGGCCCGACCGGCGAGTCAAACCAATTGTCTCTGCTCCCTCGAGGTNCAGTGCTGTGCCTTGGACCCGGCGAGACTGCNGCAAAGGCCCAAGCTACGGCTGTAAATGCATTGGGTGGCGTTGCAGTACAAGCCAATGGCTATGTGGCACCTGAGAGCTTGACGCGACTCAACCTGGCATGCGCTGTTTGGTGGGGAGACAAAGNCACAGGCCGCGCCTACGAACTAGCACTGGCTGCGCGTCGGGGACCTATTATCAGCCTNATTTGCGGCCAACCTGATGCCGCNCATGTTCTACGGGAACGGCTTGTTTCGATCGACACAACAGCTGCAGGCGGCAATCCTGAGCTGCTTGTCGCAGCGGCTCGCACCCACTAGCAACGCGCAAAATATTTTGTTGCACTGGCTACGACGTAAACTTGGGGCAGAACGCCGCACGCCCGACTTTGTCACAACTATGATCTGCTGCTGCTACGGCCCCGCCAGATGACCGGCTCACATGACCGCTATTGCACCTCCCGCCACCTCTTCGCAGCCTCATCTTCAAAGTACTCAGAGCTGCGCCCGCCCGCGAGTTCATACCTCTCTCAACCGGCTCACNTATTTCCTTATCNNTGCGGAAAAACNCCTCGGTGATCTNANNGCCTTGTTTGCCACTNGCACCATANNAGGAGGTNTTGCCTATGTTTAGAGTAAGCACCCCAACATAATTGGTAGCTAGGGGGAGACTTGAACTCCCGACCTCAGGATTATGAATCCTGCGCTCTAACCAGCTGAGCTACCTAGCCACGGTGTTCGACGGACGCCGAAGCGGGCGAATTGTCCTTACCACTCTGAGCCTTGTCAATGCGGATCAGGGCATTTTCAAACCCAGCAGGTTTTACGCCATCCACGCAAGTCGTTCACCAGCCAGACTTCTTGTACCGCGTCCAATTCTGCAACTTGCAACTCACGCGTTGTCANCTTGCCGTGATCTAGTAGCTCTGCGCGCAAAACACCTGGTAACAGACCGCTACTCAGAGGCGGTGTGAACCACTGTCCGCCGAGTTTGTAAACTACGTTTGCTATGTTGCTCTCAGTTATCTCAGCCCGTTCGTTCACTAAGATCGGTTCNACGCCCATNGGCATTTCTGCCAATGCTTGGTCATAGGCCTGCCGGTAGCTGGTCTTGTGCAACAAGTAAATATCTGTGGACTCAACCGGCGTCGTCGCTAAGCGGACGGACTGGAGCTCACTCGGGGACTGACTTAAAGGANCCGCCCCTAGGTCTACCGAAAACTCACCTCGTAGACTCAAATTCAGGCGCACCCGCAACGCTTGAGCAGAGTTGCCTTGTATCGACTGTGCCAATACTGCAACTGCTTGCTCACGATCCATGGGGTAGCCAAAGACCGAGGCGCTGTTGGCCATTCTTTGCAAGTGTCCGTCGAGTCGACTAAATCCGTCTTGCCGCGTCCATCTTAGGGTTTCGAACAATTCCAATGTGTCTTGTTTTGCGACGCGACCTAGTATCTTAGTCTTTGCTCGCATCTCGACATACTCTTGCGCNGCGGTTGAATCCCAAACAATGCCGCCGCCAGCACCGTACTGCGCCTGCCCGTCGCTTTTGTCCACAGCACTCGTGCGGATAGCAATACTGAATTGCGCGTTCCGGTTGGGTGCNAGATAGCCGATAGCTCCGGTGTAGATACCGCGTGGGCTTTTCTCCAACCGAGCAATATGGCTCATGGCCGCCCGCTTCGGTGCTCCGGTGATTGACGCAGCAGGAAACAGCGTGCGAAAGATCTCTACCAAACTCGCGTTGGTTTCACCGTGCACCGTCGAGGTCATCTGCCAGACCGTGGGATATGCCTCTACCGCAAATAGCCCGCTCACATGGACGCTACCTGGTGCTGCAATTTTGCCTATGTCGTTCCTAACCATGTCTGTAATCATAAGATTCTCGGCACGGTTTTTTTGCGAGGCGCNAAGCCAACTTGAGATCTGTTTGTCCGCTTCAGAATCTTGCCGCCGCGCCACAGTGCCTTTCATTGGCCGAGACTGTAAGTCCGCCCCCTGCAAGCGAAAGAACAACTCCGGCGACGCTGACACGATGGCGAACTCATCGGTCTCTATGTACGCAGCGTAAGGTGCATCCAAGGCGATCTGGCAGAACAGTTGCCAAGGATCGATCAGTGNGCTGTGCAACCGTAACGTGTGATTGATCTGATACACCTCGCCCGCAGCAATCAACTCACGGATCTTTACGATATCTGCAAGATATTCTTGATGTGGTGTGTCCAATTGCCAAGCATGCTCGGCAATCGTCGTGGCGGGCGTAGGCGGTGCGCACTCGTCAACACGCGCAAACAAACCGAAACAAACCAGTGGCAACCCCAGTCCAGGCTGCGTGTCTAAGGTCTCATCAAAGCCGGCGGCTGCTTCATAGCTGACAAATCCAGCGGCGGTAAGTTGTTCTGTGTTAACCCAATGTTCTGCGCGCTCCATTGCCGCAACCACCTCATTAGGTTGGTATGCCAGTACCATGGCTTGCAAATTTGAGTAGGCAAACCACTTGTCAGCNGAAGGTTCGTGCAAAACCAGGCGAGTGATCGTGTGCAAAATCGGAGTTTCGATTCGAGGTGTTTGTATTATCCGCCTATGTTCGCGCGAAAAGCCACTACCGCGCGCCCGACAAGGCTTCCGTTCAAGTTAATTATGAACTTTGTTTGTCGACGCTCTGCCAGNCCTTGGATACGCTGTNTTTTTCACTNTGGATTCGTCATGTCCTTGATCAACANCTGNNGAGCACTGCTATCTGTCTCGCTANTCTTCATAGCTACTTCNACTGNTGCCGAAGTCNTTGAGGAGGTGTTGGTCACAGCCAGTCACCAACCACAAACGTTGAATCGAATNGGCAGTGCGATCGCCCGCATCGAAGCCAATGAGCTGTCGTCCCAACCCAGCACCAACGTTGCAGATCTTTTGCGCAATGCCGCAGGCATAAGCGTTAATCAAAGCGGTCCAATGGGCGCGCTAACGCAGATTCGTATGCGCGGTGCCGAGGCTAACCATACGTTGGTATTGATTGACGGCGTGCGAGTGAATGACGTTAGCCTCGGCTCAGAGTTCAACTTTGCTAACTTAACAAACGCCAACATCAGCCATATTGAAGTGTTGCGCGGCCCACAAAGTGCGCGTTATGGCAGCGATTCTATCGGCGGCGTGGTTGGCATTTTCACCCGCAAAGCCGAGTCCGTCGGCTGGACCAGTCAAGCGAATTTAGGTATCGGTGAATTCAATACTCGCGATCTTNGCGGACGCATTGGCTTTCGATCGGCAACCGAGGGCGCCGGCTACTGGGATGCTCAGCTAAACNTNAACCGTCTGCGCACCGCNGGCATTAACGCATCGCCANTCGGCGACGAGCTGGATGGATTCCGCAACTCGCACGTTAACGCCCACGCTCGCGTTGATCTGGCAGAAAATGCGATTCTGCGTGTGAACCTACGCCAGATAAACACTCGCAGCGAAGGTGACAAACAAGATTTCGATTTTCCAACCACCCAAACACAGGGATTGATTATTGATGCTAATGAGCGCGTCGACGGACAGCAGCAGCACATGCACATTGCGTATGCGCAGACCATTGACGATTGGGACTACGACGTAGCGCTTACACAAGCAAACAGCAGCACAAGTTACTTGACTGACGGTTTTGCTAACAGCGGCTTACGTGGCAAACGAGTGTTATTAGATTTACAAGGTCATCGCGCTTTTGCGGTCGATACAACTGACCAGTCCCTGAACCTTGGGTTTCAAGCCGAACGACGCGAATTCGAAAACATTTATGTCGGCTATGATGATGCTAACTACCAGGCCGACGACTCGCAAAACGCGATTTTTGGTGAGTATCTCGTAAGCTATGACAACACCCACATAGCAATCAGTGTTAGGCGCGATTGGAACGATCGGTTTGCCAATGCTACCACTGCTCGCGGCACCGTTAGCCATACGCTGAGGCGTTCAGCAAATGCACAAAGCCGGCTGCATTTCAGTTTCGGTCAGGGCATTACTAATCCGAGTTTCTTCGAGCTATTTGGTTTTGCACCATCTACCTTTGTCGGCAATCCCGCTCTGCAGCCGGAACAGTCGAATAGTTTTGATGTTGGTTGGTCGCAAACATTCAAGGCCGATTTTGGCGGGCTGGCTAGCCGGTGGTATGTTGATACAACCTTTTTCAAAGCAGATTTGCGCAACGAGATTTCCACCGTTTATGACGCAAACTTTATGTCGTCACCGATAAATCTCGAAACCGACAGCCAACGTTCCGGGGTAGAAATTTCTTTGGACGCAAGCCTTGGCGAGGCTTGGCAATTAGCTGCCGGCTATACCCAACTAGACGCTGCAGAGAACGGCAAAGAGGAAATTCGTCGTCCACGCCATAGTGGTCAGATTCGACTTTCTTATAACTTTGCCGACAGCAACGGCAGGGCTAGCCTGCAGTTTTTGCATACCGGCCGACGAACAGACAACGAGTTCATCTATGCGACACCGGAAACTCAAGTCAATCTACGGCCCTACACTTTGACCAACATCAGTGTGAGCTTCGCCGTGCGCAGCAATATCATTTTGAGCGCTCGCGCCGACAACATTACCAATACCAACTATCAGCAAGTATTTGGTTACAACTCGCCTGGCCGCTCGCTCAACCTGGGCGTCGAAGTTAACCTCGACTGACCCGTTCGGCGCAGGCATGCTGACTCCATCATGGGTAACTTCGCAATCTTTATGTGTATTACTTNGACCCTTTTGGTCGCCTCTACAGCACCATCATGGGCCGAGAGCGCTGACTTGGTGCAGCAAAAACCACGTGTTGCGTCGCTGAACCTGTGTACCGACACGCTCTTGCTGCAATACGCAGACCCAGAGCAGATCGCTTCTTTAACGTGGTTGTCATTGGACAAGAGTCTCTCCCCCTNCGCGGAGCAAGCGCAGGCTTTTCATCACAACCGCGGCAATGCAGAGGACATCCTGCAACTGGACGTGGATCTTGTACTCACTGGTGCCAGCACCGCGCCAGCGACAAGAGCAATGTTACAACGATTGAACATCGCCACAGTTAGCATTGCAGACGCCAATTCCACAGCAGCGATAGCCACCAATATCACTCGGCTGACCCAGGCAATTGCTCAGCGCGAAAGAGGCGAACGTGCTGTCGGCGACTTCGTGACTGCAGTGAACAATCTCAAACGCACTACTGCCGCCTATGAACGCGCCGTGACCGACTGGCCGCTCGCCGCATTTATGCAACCAAATGGATTGACGGTTGGGCCTGGCACCCTCAGTGATGAACTTCTTCGCCTCGCCGGCTTTCGCAACGCAGCCACCACGATTGGATTGAGAACTTACCAGCAGTTCCCCTTAGAGAGCCTGCTACGCGTGAGTCCGCAACTGCTCGTGATGTCCGACAATCAACAGCAATATCCAGCACTGGCACAACAAATACTCGAACACCCTGCGTTGGCGCAGATGGCGCGCAAACTCCAAATCGCGTCCGCTGACCTGATCTGCGGTACCACACGAGTCCTTCGAGTTGCAGCCGCGATCGCCAATCGGCGCGTTCAAATCGAAGCCTTGTGACGTTAGGTTTTCGCCATACTTTTGGCCTTCTATCCGCCACCAGCGTGGCATTGTTCTGTATCAGTTTGCTGCTACCCAACACATTGGCAGCACCAACTATCTCTCTACTCGCTGAATTGCTCCGCGACGACAACGAGATTGCTCGAATAATTTTGCTCGAAATACGTCTGCCCCGTGCTGTTCTCGCTCTAATGGTGGGGACAAGCTTAGGATTGGCTGGCGCCGCAATGCAGGGATTATTACGGAATCCCCTGGCTGAGCCGGGTGTTGTTGGCGTTTCCGGCACCGCCGCACTGGGCGCAACCCTAACCTTCTATTCAGGACTCGCCGCCGTCGCACCCTTGGCGCTGCCCTTAGGCGGCATAGCGGGAGCGATGGGTGCGGTCATCGTTCTGTTTCTGATCGCTGGCCGTCAAGCCAGCACCGCTACCCTATTGCTAGCGGGTATTGCCCTTAATGCAATCGCGGGGGCGCTGACCGCGTTGACGTTGAACTTGTCTCCCAACCCGTTTGCCGCTATGGAAATTATTTTCTGGCAAATGGGTTCACTCGCCGACCGCAGCCTCATGCATGTGCAACTTAGTGCCCCACTTATGGTAATCGGCTGGATATTAATTTTGACCGCCGCGCCGGCAGCAAGGGCCTTGAGCTTAGGTGAAGCTACTGCCAGTAGTCTTGGTATCAATGTGGACGCTACCCAACGCAAAATTATCGTTGGCACCGCCTTGTGTGTTGGCGCTGGTGTGGCGGTGACGGGAGTTATTGGATTTATCGGTTTAATCGTGCCGCACCTGTTGCGCCGCAGCTGTAACAACGATCCGGCGCAGTTGATGATCATCAGTGCCGCCGGCGGCGCAAGCTTGCTGCTCGCCGCTGACATCGCCGTGCGTTGCATTCCAACCAGCGCAGAACTAAAACTCGGCGTAGTCACCGCTTTACTCGGCGCACCGGTGTTTTTGTACTTGATCTTCAAACTTAGAAGGCTGGAGTCGTCGTGATACGCGCTGCACTGAAGGCCCAGGGCATTGCCTGTGAGTTGGATTCGCGGCGCGTTTTAGATGCCGTCTCGCTCACTCTGCAGCCGGGAAGACTCACCGGAATAATCGGTGCCAACGGCGCTGGCAAGTCTACGCTACTGTCGGTACTTGCCGGCTTACAGCGTAATTACAGCGGCAGCGTAATGTTAGGAGATACGCCTTTGCCGGAACTGCCAGCGAAGGACAGATCCAAGCGCATAGCCTATCTGCCACAGAATCCTGAAGTGCATTGGGATCTGAGCGTGCGCCAAGTGGTCGGCCTCGGGCGCATACCCCACCAACCTAGATTTTCCTGGTTCGGGACATCCAATGATGCTGACCAGGCTGCCATCGCCGATGCCATGACCGCAACTCAATGCGATCATCTCAGCAACCGAACAGTGCGCTCACTCTCTGGTGGAGAACAGCTACGGGTTCACCTTGCGCGAACATTTGCGGTGCAGGCACCAGTTATCATGGTCGACGAACCCACCAACGGCTTAGATCCATTTCATCAACTGCGCTGCCTAGAAACGTTACAGGCGCGCGCTCAAGACGATCAATGCACTGTGGTTATGGTGCTACACGACCTAAGTTTGGCTGCGCGCTTTTGCGACGACGTGCTGCTTTTGCATCAAGGTAAAACTTTAGCGTTCGGTCAGCCAGCGCAAGTGCTAGTGCCCGACAATCTGCGGCAGGCTTATCGCATTCAGCCTCCCCAGGAAAACGCCACAGTGGCTCTTAATCTGGCACTGTGGGACAGCGTCAGTGACTGAGGGCGTGATTTTATGACTTCTTGGCGGTTATCATCTGCGGCTCCTTCTGCGGAGTTAGCCTTATGCGCTTAGCCACCTGGAACGTAAACGGGCTGCGCGCCCGCATTGATTATATTGACCACTGGATAAAACACCGGCAGCCCGACGTAGTGGGACTGCAAGAACTCAAAACCCCGGATGATGTATTCCCCCATGAACACTTCCGAGACCTTGGGTACCAAGCTCTGGTCCATGGCCAAAAGAGCTGGAATGGGGTGGCTATTCTTGCCAAGCATCCAATGACATTGAAGCAGCAAGGATTGCCTGAGCAGGACGACTTCGGTGCGCGTTTGATTACTGCAGAAATCACTACGCCTAAGGGTACTGCGTTTGATTTCACTACCGTGTACTGCCCGAACGGCAAAACTCTTGAACACGCCGACTTTACCCGCAAACTCGACTGGTACAAGAGTCTACACACCTACTGGCAGCAACACGCTGTAGCCAAGCATCTTATCTGCGGTGACTTTAATATCGTTCCAGAGGCCATCGACGGCTGGCGAGGGGAAAAAGGTGAAGGCTCGATTTTCTACACCCAGGAAGAACGGCAGCACCTCCAAGCTTTTGTTGACCTCGGGTTAACGGACTTATTTCGTCACTACTACCCAGACAGCCAAGAGTTTTCTTGGTGGGATTACCGCGGCGGCGCATTTCATCGAAAGCACGGTCTGCGCATTGATTTTTTGTTGGCCACCGCACCGTTAGTTGATGCGACTAGCGAGGTCATCATCGATCGAGACTATCGGCGCAAAATAGATGACCTAACCGCCTCTGATCATGCTCCGGTGTACGCCGATCTCGATATCTAGACAACACCGCTGTCACTCCTACAAGGCGTGGCGTGCTGCCACGAACGCAGTGTATGTGCCCGCGCTAGATGCCACGTTTAACGCGTCCTAGGCGCATTAACGTCAATGAACGCAACAAATATTTCGCGTGAGGTTTCTTGGGTTCGGTAGTAATATACGCCATCTTGATTTCGAGTGTCTCGAAATATCCATTGTTTTCAATAACTTACAAACCCGCAGCGTCGCTGCATGAGCCTTTTAGAGAAAAAACATGAAAGACCTGACTCGCTATCGCAATATCGGCATTTTCGCCCATGTGGATGCTGGCAAAACCACCACNACNGAGCGAATTCTNAAGCTGACAGGCAAGATTCANAAAATCGGNGAAGTTCANGATGGNGCAGCGACAACTGACTTCATGGAGCAGGAGCAAGAACGAGGCATCACTATCCAATCGGCGGCCACCAGTTGTATGTGGAACGACCATCGGTTAAACATCATCGACACCCCTGGACACGTCGACTTCACCATTGAGGTGTATCGTTCGCTCAAAGTTTTAGACGGCGGTGTTGGCGTGTTTTGTGGTTCAGGTGGCGTGGAGCCACAATCTGAAACCAACTGGCGCTATGCGAACGACTCTGAAGTAGCACGCCTGATTTTTGTCAACAAGCTCGACCGCCTGGGTGCAAACTTCTATCGCGTTGTCGATCAAGTAAAGAATGTGTTGGGTGCGAACCCCCTGGTTATGACCCTGCCAATTGGCGAAGAAGACGAGTTTAAGGGCGTTGTCGATCTGCTCAACCAAAACGCTTGGATCTGGGATGACTCTGGTAACCCAGAGGCTTATGAAATCATCGATATTCCAGACGATCTGCAAGACCAGGCTGCGGAGTATCGCGAAGCACTAATAGAGACTGCTCTTGAGCAGGATGACGATTTGATGGAGGCCTATCTGGAAGGTGAAGAGCCTTCTGTTGACGACATCAAACGATGCATCCGCAAAGGCACTCGCGAGTTGGCTTTCTTTCCGACGTTTTGTGGCTCAGCGTTCAAGAATAAGGGTATTCAAACTGTATTGAACGCCGTGGTCGACTACTTGCCGAATCCCACCGAAGTTGAGGCGCAACCAGAGGTTGATCTGGAAGGCAATGAGACTGGCGAGCGAGCAGTTGTGGATCCCGAGGGTCCATTGCGCGCCTTAGCGTTCAAAATCATGGACGACCGCTACGGCGCTCTGACCTTCACGCGCATCTACTCCGGCAAAATCCAGAAGGGCGACAACGTGCTGAACACCTTCACCGGCAAGACTGAGCGCATCGGCAGAATCGTCGAGATGCACGCAGATTCCCGTGAAGAATTGGACGTCGCTCAAGCCGGTGACATTGTTGCGCTACTGGGTATGAAAAACACACAGACTGGCCACACGCTGTGCGACCCTAACAACCCTGCTACCCTCGAGCCAATGGTGTTCCCCGATCCCGTGATCTCCATCGCCGTAGCGCCACGCGACAAAGCAGGCGCGGAGAAGATGGGTATTGCACTGTCAAAGATGATTCAAGAAGACCCGTCGTTCTACGTTGAAACCGATGAAGAATCGGGCGAAACCATTATGAAAGGCATGGGTGAACTGCATCTGGACATCAAAGTAGACATTCTCAAGCGCACCCATGGGGTGGAGGTGGATGTTGGTAAGCCTCAGGTCGCCTATCGAGAAACCATTACCCAAACGGTTGAAGACACCTACACCCACAAAAAGCAAACCGGCGGCTCTGGTCAGTTTGCGAAGATCGATTATGTTATCGAGCCAGGCGAAACCGGCAGCGGTTATGAGTTCGAGTCTAAGGTGACCGGCGGTAACGTACCTCGGGAATTCTGGCCAGCTATTGAAAAGGCCTTTGGTGTCTCTATGGAGGAAGGCACTCTGGCCGGCTTCCCGCTATTGGACGTCAAAGTGACGTTGATGGACGGCGGCTTCCACGCCGTTGACTCATCGGCCATCGCATACGAGCTGGCGGCCAAGGCAGCGTATCGCCAATCTGTTCCCAAAGCTTCGCCACAACTGCTCGAACCCGTAATGAAAGTGGATGTGTTCACGCCCGAGGATCACGTTGGCGACGTCATTGGCGACTTAAACCGACGCCGTGGCATGATCAAATCCCAAGAGGCTGGCGTNACTGGTGTTCGGGTAAAAGCCGACTGCCCGCTGGCAGAAATGTTTGGCTACATTGGTGACCTGCGTACCATGACGTCAGGCCGTGGTCAGTTCTCTATGGAGTTCTCTCACTACGCGCCGTGTCCAAGCAATGTGGCTGATCAGGTTGTGCAGGAAGTGAAAGAACGCAAGGCGAACAGCTGATCTATGCGAACACACTGGCGCGCAATGCACCGGTGCACTNGGGGCTTGCTCTGCAAGCCCCGGTTTTATACGTTAAATCGAAAATGCACTACGTCGCCGTCGGCGACTATGTAGTCCTTACCCTCTAACCGCCACTTACCTGCGTCTTTTGCCTGCTGCTCGCCCCCAAGCTCCACGTAGTCTGCAAAACTTATAACCTCAGCGCGGATAAAACCCTTCTCAAAGTCAGTGTGAATCACACCCGCTGCGGCCGGTGCCTTAGCACCAACTGGAATGGTCCAAGCTCGCACTTCTTTCGGACCTGCGGTGAAATATTGATGTAAACCGAGCAATTTGTAGCCTGCGCGTATCACCCGATGCAAACCAGGCTCGGTTAAGTTCAATGCCTGCAGAAACTCAATCCGCTCCTCGTCTTCAAGCTCTGCGACTTCTGACTCTATTTTATTGCTGACTACGACCACTTCAGCGTCTTCTGCACACGCGATGTCTTCTACAACCTTTACTAACGGGTTATCTTCGAGGCCGTCTTCAGCGACATTGGCGATGTAGAGAACAGGTTTCGCGGTGATAAAATGAAATTCCCGAATCTTGAGCTTTTCGTCTTCGCTCAAATCGATAGAGCGCACTGGGCTACCTTCTTCCAAGGCTACCCGTACTTTCTCTAACACCTCCATCATGCTGCGCGCATCCTTGTCCCCAGAGGCCGCTACTCGACGGTTGCGTTCATAGACTTTCTCTAACGTGTCTAGGTCAGCTAGCGCCAATTCAGTATTTATGACTTCAATATCGTCCGCTGGCGAAACTCGGCCAGACACATGCACAACATTTTCGTCTTCGAAGCAACGCACCACATGAGCGATCGCATGGGTTTCGCGTACATGCGCAAGAAATTGATTGCCCAAGCCTTCGCCCTTGGATGCGCCAGCGACTAGGCCAGCGATGTCTACGAATTCCATCGAGGTTGGAATCACCTTTTGCGGCGACACTAAGTCTGCCAATTGCCGCAGACGTGGGTCAGGTACAGGTACTACGCCTGTATTTGGGTCAATGGTACAAAAAGGAAAATTCTCAGCGTCGATACCTGCGCGTGTCAGGGCATTAAACAAAGTCGATTTACCCACATTAGGCATACCCACGATACCGCAATTGAATCCCATCAAGTTTCTCCAGGGTTTGGTGTTACTTCGTCAGACACGATCTCGGGGGCGTGTAACGCCGTCATTGCCAGCTGCCAATTGCCTTGCACTATGTCTGCAAGCGTTGTGTCGGCAATGTCGCCAGCAGCAGTGATTAGCTCGCGTTCGCTTTGTCGCGGAGTCTGCTTGGTGAGATATGGAATCACCTGTTCCTTTGTGCCAGGGTGCCCTACGCCAATACGCAACCTGGCAAAGTCGTCTCGACTGCCAAGCCCTGCGATGACACTTTTAATCCCGTTGTGTCCATTACTGCCTCCGCCTTGTTTTAGCTTTACCACGCCAGGCTCAAAAGCGACTTCGTCATAAACAACAAGGATACTCGCCGGTTCGAGTTTGTAGAATCGACTCACTGTCCCAACGGACTGGCCACTGTTGTTCATGAACGTAGTGGGCAAAAGTAACCGCACATCTACTCCGGCTACTAGGCCACGACCGATCTCGCCTTTGAACTTTGTGTCTAGACTGAGATGGATTGAGTAACGGCGCGCTANCTCTCGCACCCAAACGGCGCCAACATTGTGGCGGGTTTCTGCGTAGACAGGCCCGGGGTTACCCAGGCCGACGATGAGTTTTAACGCAGCCATTACGCTATGCCGACCGTCTTTGCTGGCAATCGCCCACGAGGGGCGATCCCATGCAATTTTTAGCCTTCGCCGCCTTCATCGTTAGCGCCTTCAGCGTCGCCCTCTGCTGCTGCAGAATCGTCATCAGCAGCCGTGCTTTCACTTGCACCACGGCGGGCGGTGACGCTGGCGACGGGAATATCTCGATCTTCACCAAAAGTCAGAGCAACTATGGTGACGCCCTCGGGCAAGTTCAGGTCGCTCAAGTGCACCGATGTCCCTGCTTCAACCTCAAGCAGGTCGACTTCAATGAATTCAGGCAGGTTTGCTGGCAAACAGGTGATTTCGACTTCTGTGAGGTTGTAAGTCAGGGTACCGCCTGACATTTTTACACCCACACAAGCGTCTTCGTTAATGAAGTGTAACGGTACGCTCACATTGATCTCTTTGTCTGCTCTGATGCGCTGAAAATCAATATGTTGTATGCGCCCATTGGCGGGATTGCGTTGTAAATCGCGGATGACCGCTGGCTCAACGTCACCGTCCACCGAAATGTCCAGGATCTGCGAATAAAACGCTTCGGATTGTGAAGCCTTGAGCACTTCGTTGCCCAGTAGCGTAAGCATTTTCGCTTCGGC
>NHET02000104.1 GCA_002170355.2 Gammaproteobacteria bacterium TMED92 | reverse complement strand
GGGGGGAAGTGGGGGGCCCCCCCGCCAGTGCCAGGGCGTTGGCGGGGTCCTTTGTCACGCTTGAGACGACCGTTAATGCCGCGCTTGGTGGCCTGGGCGCAGATATTCGGGCGATCAACCTTCAAAATGAATTCTTGGGGCAAGTCCGTGATGCAACCGAGGAAGGCCTTGGCAACATCATTGACGCCGATATGGCACGTGAATCCGCGAAATTAAGCTCTCTGCAAATTCGCCAAGAGCTGGGCATGCAAGTGACCGGTATTGCGAACACGGCACCGCAATCCCTGCTTGGCTTGTTTAAGTAAGTGATCTGGTTCTGAACCTGAAATCGGAACATCAAATACGTTGCTTATAAGGTCAGTGGTAAATGAACGGATACAATGCTTACGCCGCAGCGATGAACAACACCGAAGATCCACGGAGTACCGAATATCGGCTTCTTGGATCGGTAACAGGTGCTTTGATCCGCGCCAACACCGCAGAGGCGTCACTACAAGATCGTCTCAATGCTTTGCTTTGGAACCAACAAGTCTGGGAAGCGTTTTTGGTTGATCTGTCGGACGAAGACAATGCGTTGCCGCAAAAGCTGCGGGCAAGCCTGACCAATTTGAGCCTATGGATCATCAAAGAGACCGACGCCTTAATGGACAATGGGGACGACTTGGAAGCGATGATCTTAATTAACCGAAACATTATGGAAGGGTTGCGTCCTTCCATGTCGGCTGCGGCTGAATAGCTTTAGAAACGGATTGTGATCCTATGTCCTTATTAAGCGCATTTTCATCGGCCCGCGCCGGCATCGTATCGGCGCAGTCAGGGATTGATCTGGCCGCCCGTAACGTTGCTAACGCATCGACGGAGGGTTACAGCCGAAAAATCCAACAACAAAGCAGTCTGGTTGCCGGTGGTGAGTTTGGCATGTTGCGCCAAGAGCCGGCGACGCGGCTGATCGATACCGACCTGCAAAAGGATCTGCGCACGCAAGTCTCGACGGTTGAGGAATTAAAAGCCGTTGAAGACTTTTTGGGACGCATGGAGCTGTCATTTGGGCCGCTTCAAAGCAGTCAGTCAATCGCCTCAAAAATAACCGCCCTTGGCAGTGCTTTTGAAAGCTTGTCAGTGACGCCAAATTTAGAGACCACCCAAAAAGAAGTAATTTTGGCGGCGCAAGCCGTGGCCGATGAATTCAATCGCATGTCGGCGGAAGTCCAAGACCTTCGCCTGGCAGCCGATAGCCATATCCATGACGCCGTTAACAATGTCAATTTACGGCTGGAGAATATCCTTCATTTGAATGCGCAAATCACCAAGATGAACAGCAAGTCCTCAGGCTCAAGTGAGCTGGACGATCAGCGTGATCTGCAAATCGATTATATCTCCAAAGAGATGAACATTAAGACCTTTACCCGTGACAATGGGCAATTGGCGGTGATGACCGGCAATAATGATTTTATGTTAGACCGGCAAGTCTATCCCCTTGATTTCCAGTCTGCCTCCGCAGCGGTGTCAGACAGCACCATGAGCAACGTTTTGCTTGATGACGGCTTACCGGGGTCACAGTCCTCAATCGGCGGTGACATTACCTCGGGTCGCATCGCCGGGTTGTTGAAAGTGCGTGATGAACTGCTGCCGCAGATGCAGGATCAGCTGGACGCCTTGGCCTATAACCTGGCCCGCAAAATGGGCAGTTTGACGATTGGTAGCACCACGGCGGCGTTAAATTTATTTCACAACAAAAATGCCTTACCCCCGGCCCTGCCGGCGGCGCCTGCGGGGTTTTCGGCGGCGATTACCGTGAACCAAGATATCATCGATAATCCGGCCTTGCTGCGCGAGGGTGACGGGACCGGAACCTTTCAGGCCGGCGGTGATTCTGATCCAAGCTTGCCGTTGGCCGCTTTGGCCACATTCAATGAGGTTTTCACACTCACGGATAGCAGCCATAACTTGAACCTCGAGGGCTCAATTTCAGTTGGCGATCAAGTGACCTTGACCGTTGACGGCAGCAGTTACACAGTCACCGCGACCGATGGCACGGCGGCAACATTGCTCAACGATCTTAAAACAACGATCGCCGGCCTGACCGGCGTCGATAGCGTCAACATTGTTGGCAATGGCATCAATTTTAGATTTTCGGACACCACATCACATTCGGTTTCCGCCAGCGTCGCCGGCACGGTCACGGCGACGGCATCCGAGGTCGTGGTGGATCATGGCTTAACGGCGACCGCGTCATTTGAATCATTTGCAGCGGAAATGATCAGTTTTCAGGGCAATCAACGCGCCGACTATGAAAACCGACTGTCTTTTCAGGGCCAGCTTCAAAGCACATTGTCGGAACGTTTCGATGACATGTCGAAGGTCAATATTGACGAAGAAATCTCTCATTTGGTGGAGCTGCAATCGGCCTTTACAGCCTCTGCGCGCGTCTTGACTTCCGTTCAACGGGTGCTCGACGAGCTTCTAGAAATCATTCGATAAGAAAGCAGAAGAACCATGCGGATATCAACAATCAGCCAAAACCATCGCATTGATGCCAGTATTCGTAACATCCAACGCGAAATGGCCGATGCGCAGAGCCAAATCAGCACCGGCAAGCGAGCACAGGTGTATAGCGGTCTTTCGGCGTCGGATTCCCGCATGTCGATTAATCTGCGTGCCGATCTCGAGCAACGCGACTCCTTGAGTAAATCAATCAAAACATCCACCACCCGCATGGCTGCTATGGACCATGCCTTAACCAATATTCAGTCGGTTATTTCAAACTTTCGCACCGACCTGATTACCCACCAAAACTCAATGTCGGAAAACCCCACAGGTGATTTGAAGAAACTGGCTGAAAACGCAATCGCGGTGATGACCGATCTCATCAATACCAAGGTGGATGGACGGTTTTTGTTTAATGGCTTTGATAGCAATACCGCGCCGATGCGTGCGGTGGCCGATACCAGCGCAGATTTCGTTAGTTTTTTAACCGACCAAAGCGCCACGGCAGCAACTGTAGATGGGCTTTCGGCACGGTTTTTCGGTAACCATCAAGGGCATGTCGAACGGCAACCACAGACCATTGAGCTGACAGCCGCGCCAAACCCTGGCGTAAACGATACGATCACCTTCACAATTGACGGTGTCAGCAGTCAGATAACATTGACGTCCAGCACGGTATCTGCGGCCTCGACTGAACTGGCGGCAGCGCTTGAAGCTGATTTTTCGGCGAAAATCGACGCCTGTGATGTGATTGACGGCAAGCTGTACATAGATTTCGCAAGCGGCGTATCGAATGAGGTGATTAGCTTTGGTGACGGCAGTGATACCTTTTCCGATGCCAGCGTCAGTACCTCTGAAATTATTGACCAGCCGTTTTCCCTAATGATCGCCGACGGCATCACGGCTGATTATGGTTTCATGGCGCATAATGACAGTTTCACGGATATGATGGAGGTGCTCTATAGCTTTGCCAACAGCGATCAAATTGCCGACTTCGATGTCAATCTGGAAACCTTGATTGGTTCCGCTTTGAGCAAGGTTAAAACCGCCTTCAACGGTGTTAACGATATGGTTGGTAGTCTCGGTGCCGATCGACAGCTGATGGCTGATAAATTGACCGAGCACCAAGATTTCTCGTTACTGCTGCAATCCCAGATCGCTGATATTGAAGATGTCGATCAAGCAGAAGCAATTGGCCGCTTTCAGACCTTACAAACACAATTACAAACGTCCTACCAATTGACCTCAATTCTGCGCAAATTAACCCTTGCTGATTTTATCTAAGCTGGGCACGAGATTTGACCCTTGCCGGCAGCGCGATCTGTCGATTTTCTGCTGCGTCTAAGCCGACCACAATGCACGCTTTTGCGATTGCATTGAAGATGATACATTCAGATTAAATTAGAGATGTGCGCATGGCGCGAGTGAGCCGCGCCCTGGGCACAATTCTGATCGATTGGCCGGCCCACGGGCTTCACGAAGCGTTTGATACGGAGTTTGAAACCGCATTATGTCCGACGAGTCTGTAAATGAGATGCAAGCGGCTCTTGCCTTAGCGATCGATTACCACAACGCCGATGATGTTGAGAATGCGAGCAGGCTTTACATGAAAGTTCTGGAGCAGGAGCCGACAAATGCAGCGGCATTAGGCATGTCGGGATTGCTGTGTTTGCAAAATGGCCAGGTCGACGCGGCTTTGGATTTCCTGCAAAGCGCAACTGCCGCCGATCCAAAAGAACCACAGCACTTAAACCACCTTGGTGCCGCCTTGGTGCAAGTCGGGCAATTGGATGATGCGCTGAGTGCATTGCGACAATCGGTTGCGATAAATGAGGATTACTTTGAGGCTCATTTCAATCTTGCCATCGCTTTGCGCGCCGCCGGTGATGCTTCCGGCGCCGAGATAGCAATTGAAAAAGCGAACCAGCTTAGTCCGAAAAATGCATTGATTTTAACCTGGCGTGGCCGCCTGCAATTTGAAGCAGGCCGGCTACAAGAGGCGCTAGAAAGCCTGATGCAGGCAACTGAAATTGATGATCAAAGCAGTGAAGCTTTAAGTACGCTTGGAGATGTTTTGGTCGAAATGAGCGATTTTCAAATGGCTGAGCGCTGTTACCGTGAGGCCCTAAACATTAGCCCTCAATCAACAGCCATTCAGGGCCGCCTTGGCAGTTGCTTGTCGCATGCCGGTAAAAATGACGCCGCCCGTGCGGAATTTGAAGCCGCGCTGCAGAGCGATCCAAACAGCGGCCAATTATGGAATGGTCTTGCCCTTGTTTTATCGAAAATGGGCAATGATGAGGACGCGTTGGAAGCGGCAAAGAAATCCGTCGACTTGAATGCTGAAAGTGTTGATGGGCAACGCACCCTGGCACAACTTTACGAAAGCCAGGGTGACACCGAAAAGGCCATGCAGGCAACGGAGCGGCTGCAAGTTTTGATCGCTGCCAGCAAGGCCCAATAGCTTTAAAGCGCCCGGTTCACACTGTTATATTCAACCCCTGTCGGTGCTGTGTAGACAGCATAACCTGATCGTGGCTTCAACGCTGACCGCGGCTCGCCGGTGATACCGCGGCGTTTACGGATTGTTGCGACCACGGCCTGCATAACTTTCTCGGTGCTGTCATGGGCGGCCCGGATGGCCAGCATATTGTCTGCCAGCACGTTCCTAAAATCAGCAAATTTTTCCCGCAAGTCAGCCTTTTCGGCATCGTTCAGATGGTCAAGCACCTTGGGGTTTTGCTGCAGCAAGGTCTGCTTTTCATCATAGGCCAGGCCGAGGCGATTTTTCTTCGATTGCATCCGCTTCAGGTCTTCATAATCGCGCTTTTTAACCAGCTCGATTTCATGCTTCATGACCGCGATGAGGTTGTCCATCGTATCGATGAAGTCGTTAACTTGCGTGTGTGCTGTGCTCATCTTTGGCCACCTCTTGTTGTTTAATCATCTCACGATAGAGTGAATCAGCAATACCAATGCCGCCCTTGCGGGAGACGGTATTGCCAATTTCATCCATCAGCATTTCGCGGTAAATTTTTTCGGCATGGCCGCCGCCAACGACCCCGTCGGTTGCCATTCCGCTGGTCATATGGCGCAGCATTTGAGCCAAAAATACGGATTCAAATTCTTCGGCTTTCTGGCGGATTTCCTTGTTTTCCGCGTTGCCGATATTTGCCACCTTGGCGGTCAGCTTCGGATCAATGCTGGTTGTCGAAAAGGGTGACAGTGATGTGCTCATGGGTGTCATCCTGGCGCTCCTTTACAGAACTTCGATTTCAGCTTGCATCGCGCCGGCCGCTTTAATGGCTTGCAAGATGGCAATCATATCCCGGGGGCCCACACCAAGGGCGTTCAGACCATCCACAAGCTCCTGCAAGGTGACACTTTTTGCCAAAATGGTGAGCTTATTGTCCTTGTCTTCGTCAATATCAATTTGCGTCCGCGGCACGGTCACTGTTTCGCCCTGTTCGGCAAACGGCTGTGGCTGCGATACTTGCGGAGTTTCGGTAATGCGGATGGTTAAATTACCTTGGGCGATGGCGACCGTGTTGATGCGCACATTCTCACCCATGACGATGACCCCGGTTTGCTCATCGATAACCACCTTGGCGGCCATATCGGGGGTGATGCGTAATTGCTCAATGTCCGTGATCAGGGCCACGGCGCGGCCGCGATAGCTTTCCGGCACAATCATCCGCACGGTGGCCGGATCAAGGACTTGCGAGGTGCCGCCGCCAATATAGGCATTAATTGCCTTGGTGATCCGCCGGGCCGTCGTGAAATCTGGGTTTCTGAGGGAAATATGCACGGCATCCATCTTGGCCATGGAAAAACCGATCTCGCGTTCAATGATCGCGCCGTTTGAAATGCGACCATTGGTCGGAACACCGCTGGTGATCGAAGCCGCATTTCCGGCGGCACTAAAACCGCCAACCGCAATACTTCCTTGGGCGACAGCATAAACCTCGGCATCGGCACCAACCAATGGGGTGACCAGCAGTTGGCCACCCAGCAAGCTTTTGGCATCACCAATTGCTGAAATCGCCACGTCAATGCGGGTGCCCTGACGCGAGAAGGGCGGCAAGGTCGCCGTGACCATCACGGCGGCGACGTTTTTGGTGCTCAGATTTTTATCCCGGGCATTAACGCCAAGGCGCTCAAGCATGCCGACCAAGCTTTCATAAGTGAAGATTGAAGATCCGAGACCGTCACCGGTGCCATTCAAGCCGACAACCAGGCCATAACCGATCAACATGTTCTCACGAACACCTTCGAAATCGACGATATCTTTGATCCGTGTCTGTGCCTGGGCAGTATTTGCCGAGACTGCGGCGAGGAAAATCACTGCCGCACCGACGATTTGGGCAAAGGCTCTGCTGTTACGCTTAATTTTCGTCATCATGTCAACCGATCTGGACGTCATTGTTGTCTGGTGCTGAAAGTTAAAGCGATTTTCATGCCAACTATTCGCAGCTTCCAAGGTGACCATGTGAAATACGTTAGGTGTTCGCGATAATAGTATGATTATGTTAATGTCTTGGTTTGCATAGGAGGGCTGTTTTCATGAAAATCAACACAACACGGGGTGCTGGTGCACCAGCAAGCCGGAAGGTTGGCGGTCCCAGCAAAAGCGGCGGCAGTGCCTTTTCAGACCTCATATCAGGGACCGATAAGGCGGCGCCGACGGCGGCCGGATTGGGAGTCGCACCGGTGGATCCGTTGGCCGGTTTGACGCAGGTCGATCCTGATGCCGGCGGCGGAAAAAACGCCAAAAGCCGTGCTGATGAGATGCTTGATCGCCTTGAAGATATCCGTCACGGCTTGCTTTTGGGAACAATCCCCAAAGATCGGTTGGCCGCTTTGGCCAAAATGGCGCGGCAACGCGATGATAAATTCCTTGATCCTGCGTTACAGGAAATCCTGGTGGATATTGAACTGCGTGCGCGCGTAGAGCTGGCCAAGTTGAGCCGCGATTAAGGGCCGGCTTTGCGGCGGTTTCTTGAGGTAATCTCTGGCGCTTTTGACAGGCACAAACTCTTTGCTTGAAGACAGGTGCTTGTATTCATATACTCCCGCGAATTTTGCAGCCGGGCTGTCTCGGCTCACTTAATCGTGGAGTCCTAATCAATGCAGGGAGGATTGGTTATGGGGGTTACGCTCCCGCCGGGTTATAAACCTGGCGACGATGAAGAATTTATGAATGAACGCCAAAAAGAATATTTTCGTTTCAAACTCTTACACTGGCGCGAACAGCTGCAGGCGGAAACCGATGGTACGCTGCTGCATTTGACCCAGGAAAATCTGCAACAGCCAGATTTAGCCGACCGGGCAGCGCTTGAAACCGACCATTCGTTAGAACTGCGGACCCGCGACCGGGAACGCAAACTGATCTCGAAGACTGACGCGCCGCTGACACGTATTGCCGACGGCAGTTACGGGTATTGTGAGGAAACCGATGAGCCGATTGGCCTTGGTCGCCTGGAAGCTCGCCCTATCGCAACGCTCAGCTTAGAAGCACAAGAGCGGCACGAACGCATGGAACGCACCCATCGCGATGATTGATGGGTGCCGCAGCGTGCGGCAGTTAGCGTTTCAATGACGAGATCGTGTCAAGCATCTCATCACTTGTGGCCATTACTTTCGTTACTGTTGAGAATGTTTTCTGCGCCAGGATGAGCGCCGTGAACATGTCGGGCAAGTTAATGTTCGAGCCTTCAATATGTTCTGGTGTGGCGATATTTTTCGACTGAATGATGTCTGTGTTGCCAAACACATTTGAGCGCAGCCGGTAAGCATTTTGATTGGGGCGATCAACAACCTGATGCCCCTGTAAGCGGGTCACCGCCAGGCGGGCAATTTCTACCTCTACAGCTGGATCCTTCGGCGTTTCGCCCTCATACCGACCGACAAGCACGGCGTGTTCGTTAATGCGCAGATTAAGCAATGCGCGATCACGTTCTTCACCCTCGATTTTATTGGGGATTTTAATGTCGATGCTGTTCGCTAAGGTCGGATTATCAAGTGGCAACGCATGGCCGCGTGCGGAGCGTCCGGAGGCATGGTGAACCAATGAGAAAACATCGGGATTGTCAGGGTCGTATTTCGTAATAAAGCTGCCGTCACGTGTGAAGTTTAAAATATCTTCGTTGCCGATCGCCGTTTCGGGACGTTCGCCCAAGGCGATCATGCCGGAAAACGACCGGATCGCCACGTCCAGCTTATTGCCGGTTGGCCGAATTGGCCCCATGGTCAGCAAGTCAGCGTCGCCTTTGCCTTTATTGCCGGTGCCGGCGGTATCGGCAAAAACCGAGTTATTGGCCTTAAAACCATCGGTCGAGGCATTGGCGATGTTATCCGCAAGCTTCCCAAATACCTTACCAAAGTTCATAACGGCATTACTGGCGGAACTTAGGGCGACTCTCGACATTGTGTTTTCCTTTCGGCAATTTGCAAAGGCTACAAATCTATCCACCTAGCTAAGCAAAAATGATGCCAACCAGGCTGCAAATAAAAAAAGACGATGCGCAGGGCATCGTCTTTTAAACCTTTGTTAGGGCATTGATTAGAAGGGCAGAATGATATCCAGCACCTGACTGCCATAGCGTGGTTGTTGCATATCCGTGAGCTGCCCGCGGCCGCCGTAGGAAATTCTTGCCTCGGCCATCTTGGCATAGCTGATGGTGTTGTTTGACAGCACGTCTTCGGGGCGAATGATGCCGCCGACNACAAGTTCACGAACTTCAAAATTAACCCGCACTTCCTGGCGTCCGAAGACCACCAAATTGCCATTTGGCAAGCTTTGGGTAATGACCGCTGCAACTTGCAAATTCACCGTCTCGGCGCGATCGGTNTTGCCGGNGCCGACATTGCTTGTGCCGCTGGATAAATCGACCAAACTGCCTGCTGTCGCGGTGTTATCAAAAACCTGTCCAAGNAGGTTTTCGGCACCAAAAAAGCCATTTAAGCCGGCTTTTTCAGAATTTGCCCNGGTTCGGGTGGTGGTATTGTTAATNCCGGCACTGTCACTGATGGCCACCACAACGGTCAAAATATCGCCAACACGGCCGGCCCGCTGATCTTTAAAGAATGCCCGNGAACCTGCTTTCCACAGCGAATTACCATGCCGGCTATTGGGGGTAACGTCCGGCATCGGCATGCTGACCGGCTTATACTTGGCGCTGGCTTTTGGATTGTTGATGTCGGATAACGCTGGCGGTTTTCCGACATCGGCCAAGCGGTCGATNGTGCCGCAGGCGCCGAGGGAACCAAGTGCGGCCAGAACAGCGATTTTTGTCAGAAATATGCGCGGGCTGAAACGTGTCATTNTGGTATCCTTTTGGATCTTCATTTGGGTGCAACCGGAGANAAGCATTGGGTTATGAGCGTGCGGCCAGATNCAGTGGCTTGATTTCACCGCCGCCGGCGGTTGTGACGGTGACCTCGATCACTTTGCGACTGTTCAAGTTTCGCACCCGAATGGTCTCGCCCNTAGCGCCGCTCTCAAGAGCGATCGCACGGGTGCTTAACATCAGGGCNCCGGAAGATAATGAAATCAGGATTTGGTCGCCTTTTTGAACCAGCATTACCGGGATAATATCGGTCCGCCGAATAGGCTTGCCGGCGGCCAACATGCGCCGGGGNGANTGATCCAACANATCTTTCAAATTGTCGATCAGCATATGGCTTTGCGCCGTCATGCGGGTCTGCTTCCAGATCACGTCGCGCTCGCTGATNATCTCNGAGCGGCGCAGATGGCGCGCCGGCACCGGCACCCGGACGGTGCCATGAACACGACCGGAAATGTCCACATAGCGGACCCCGCCTGTGACCGCAGGAACCGCCAGCCGCGCTGAAAAACGNCGCCGGTCGCTGCCAAGGTTGATGTCTTCTACGGCGATTTCCANCGGCATTGTCGGATCGATAAAGATCTCTGGCGCGCCGCCCAGATAGTCAATTTCAACGCCGTCACCACCGATTTGAGGGGTGAGTTCGGCCGCCAAATGAGTGTCGATCAGCTTGCGCGGGATGCGCTGNCCAGGACGTTCAATGACAACCTGTTGGCGGCCATTGCGGGGACGCCATTCAAGGCCGTGGGTGCGGGCGATATCGGCCAAGCGATTGGCTGAGATAATCATCGATTGACCCGGAGCCGGGGCCGTTTCGACCCAGGCATCGCCAGCAGTCTCAAGATTCTGGAACAGGTCACTTAAGAACACCCCNCGGGCATCAACGTTGCCGCGCGAATGGATCCCAACTTCACTGCNGGCAGCGCTTCCTAAAGGTGCCGCAAGGCTCAAAANCAGGGCTGCTGCGCAGGTTTGACGAAGGCGTTGGAATAACATTTGGCTATCTCCTTGGGTCAGCNTTGTCACCGGCTTTAGCGAACGTTATTGGAGGTTTGCATCATTTGATCNGATGTCTCGATAACCTTNGAGTTNANCTCGTANGCACGCTGNGCNGTGATCATNTTGGTGATCTCTTTAACNGGNTCNACNTTTGANTCTTCNACAAANCCCTGTAANAANGTGCCNTAACCNGCACTGTCNGGNGTNCCNAGNGTGGNNGCACCGGANGCNTCNGTTTCCNNNAGCANGTTATTACCAANNTTNGCNANNCCNGCNTTGTTNTGGAANNTGGCTANNTGNATNTGNCCAAGGTTNGTNTCNGTNACNTGNCCNTCAATTNTNGCNAANACTTGGCCNTGTTCNTTNACGGTAACNCTNANCGCNTCNGCAGGNATNGCGACACCAGGNTGCACNGTNTAACCGTCNTGGTTNACNATGTTNCCGGTNGGTCCNATNTGGAAAGCACCGGCACGNGTATAAGCAAGCNNGCCGTCGGGCATTTCAATTTGNAANTANCCTTCNCCGCGNANNGCNANATCNAGCTGGTTATCGGTTTTNGTCANNGNGCCNTGNGNNGAGATCNNATAGGTNGCNNCAGCTTTNACNCCNATNCCNAGTTGAATACCGGTNGGCACAATTGTTCCGGCAGCCGATGAGGTGCTGCCGACGCGGCGTTGATCNTGATACAGCAAGTCTTGAAATTCCGCGCGCTGGCGCTTGTAGCCTGTNGTGTTCATGTTGGCGATGTTGTTGGAAATAACCTCAACGTTTAACTGTTGAGCCAACATTCCGGTGGCGGCGATGCTTAAAGATTGCATTGTATTTATCCTTTATTCCAAAAATCAAAACCGTGTCGGTGTGCGGACCGCTTAACCTTGCGGTGGTCGGCCGATGCGGCGAATGAGGTCACGTTGGCGTTCATCTTCATTTTTGATGAANTTGGCCATGCGTTCGTAAGAACGATGAATTTCGATCAGCTTTGTCATTTCCATCATGGACTGGACATTCGAGCCTTCCAGCGCNCCTTGGGTAATTCGCGCAGCCTCTGCTAGCTGCGGNTCTTGATCGGTTTTCAGCAAACCGTCACCAATGCTTTTCATCAGCATTTCACTGTCGAAAGAGACAATTTGGAGTTTACCGAGAATCTCACCATCGGACGCGATGGTCCCATCCTCGGCGATCTGCAGGCTGTTTGATCCGGGCGGNACCAAAATCGGATTGTTACCGTCATCTAACACCGTGTCGCCGTTTTTGGTCGACAGCTTGCCGTCCTTATCAACCATGAATGCGCCGTTACGGGTGAAAACGGTCTCCGTGCCATTGTCGATGCTGAAATAGCCATCACCGGTAATTGCTAAATCAAAAGGATTGCCGGTAAGCGAGACGCTCCCAGGGCGCATATCGCGGACACTGCCCCGATCAATAACGTAGCTCAGTGATTCGCCGTTAGAGCCTGGCACTTTCACCTGGTCATACATCATCAACTCGGCTTTGAAGCCGGTGGTATTCAGGTTTGCAATGTTGTTCGCAACAGCAGTCATTTCGCGTTTCAGCGCCGTTTGGCGGGACAAAACAATATTGCTCGATGATTCCATTGTCTTCGTTTCCTGTGTTCATGGTCGCTTCTTGCCGGGTTGGATACCCTTGGGAAGATGAATTGCAGGACACATGCCAAGAAAAATGNAGTGAAAACAACGGCTTGATATTTTGTGCCAGAATTTGAGGGGGGATTTTTGACCGCNCAGGCAGAAAATGCCGAGTGCCGGCGCAGTTTTGGCCGGGAGCATTGATGTCATCGGACTCAATGATAAACACTGGAAACGCTTTGCCGGTTCATTGCCNGCGTTAGATAAATTGATATTTAAGTAAATTAGATTAGTATATGCATTATTTCAAATAGGTTGCTCTTAATGTAGGAGAGCAACTGCAGGGTCGGCCGGTTGCCGATCAAAAGCCATCCTGGTCAACTGAAAGTTCGCGCGATGAGTGATGAAGGCGAAGACGGCGCAGAAAACGAAGAAGGCGAGGGCGAAGCCGAGAAAAAAGGCGGCAAAAAGAAACTGATCTTAATTGCCGGTTTGTCGCTGTTACTTTTGATCGGGATTGGCGTTGGTGCCACTTTGATGTTGGGCATTTTCGATGAACCGCCACCGCCGCCGGAAGAAGAGGTGGTAGAGGAAAAGGTCGAATTATCGGTTGGCAATACCTTCATGGAGATTCCCGACCTGATCGTCAACTTGAACTCTAAAGGTCGTNAGGCAGCGTTTTTAAAAATTAAAATTTCGCTGGAAATCGAAAATGCTGAGGATATNGACGAGATCAATCAGGTCATGCCGCGAATTATTGATAACTTCCAAGTTTATTTGCGCGAATTGAGGATTGCCGATCTGCAGGGGTCATCGGGCCTATACCGACTGCGCGAGGAATTGTTGCGTCGGGTCAATCTGGCGGTACGGCCGGTGCGTGTGAAAGACATTCTCTTTAACGAGATGTTGGTGCAGTAGATGGTGGCCTTGATAATCGGCATGACAAAACACAGCGACCGCAGGACTGGATGAGATGAGCATCGACGATCGTGATGACGACACGGAGCAAGTCCTTAACAAGGATGAGATCGACAGTCTTCTCGGTTTAGAAGATGGCGATACGGGCGAGACAGCTCAGGGATTAGAGGCGCTGGTCAGTTCCTCGTCGATCACCTATGAGCGGCTGCCGATGCTGGAAGTGGTTTTTGACCGCTTGGTGCGGATGATGACCACAAGCTTGCGGAACTTCACCTCAGATAATGTCGAGGTATCGCTTGAAAATATTTCGTCNACGCGATTTGGGGATTTCGTTAACTCGGTCCCATTGCCGGCGATGTTGAGTGTTGTCATTGCCGAGGAGTGGGACAATTACATCCTTGGGGTGGTTGATTCAGCGTTAGCTTACTCGGTTGTTGATGTTTTGATGGGAGGCCGCCGGGGAACCGCTGCGATGCGCATTGAGGGCCGGCCCTTTACGACCATCGAACGCAATTTGGTCGAGCGTATGATTAATGTGGTGCTAAGTGACCTGTCAGTTGCCTTTGAGCCGATCAGCCCGATNACTTTCCGTTTCGATAGCCTGGAAGTTAATCCGCGCTTTGCAACCATCGCGCGGCCTGGTGATGCGGCCATTTTAGCTGAGCTGCGGATCGATATGGATGATCGTGGTGGTCGCTTTGATCTGCTGTTTCCCTATGCCACCCTTGAGCCGGTCCTGGAACTGCTGACGCAAATGTTCATGGGCGAAAAATTTGGACAGGATGCGATTTGGGAGAATCACCTTGCCAACGAGGTTTGGCTGACGGAAATCGAATTGGACGCGGTGCTTGATCAGTTGGTTATCTCCTTAAACGAGGTCCTGAATTGGAAACCAGGGTCGCGTTTGATGCTGGATGTAAAGCCTGACACGCCGGTGGAGATGCGGTGCGGTGAGGTGCGGCTGTTTTCCGGCAAGATGGGGCAACGAAATGGCAATATGGCCGTGGCCATAGATCGTCGCCTGCGGAATTTGTAAATGATGGAGATCGCCACCATGCTTCCATGGGCCATTATTCTAGATGTTATGCTTGTGGTCTTGCTGATCGCAACAATCATCTATGCTTTGATGCTCAATCGTCGCCTTGCCCTGCTTCGCTCTGACGGCGTCAAGATGGAAGATTTTATCCAGCGCTTGAACAGTGCCAGTCAACGGGCTGAGGCAGCACTTAGCGGCATCAAAATGACGGCTGAGAATGCGCAAGATGTTATGGCCGAAAATGCCGGTAAAGCGGCAGCTCTGCGAGATGAGTTATTGTTCCTCATCGATCGCGGCGAGAAATTAAGCGATGATTTGGCGGTGATACTGACGGCAGGCGGTTAAG
>NHET02000031.1 GCA_002170355.2 Gammaproteobacteria bacterium TMED92 | reverse complement strand
CTCTCCCATACTGTGTACGGCAAAGACGGCAATACGCCGTTTTTTGTCGTCGTTCGGTATCAACATCAGTTCTGAGCGCTCAGGATCCGGTGTTTGATCAAACCATAGGCGGATATCTGTTACCGATTCACTCAGAACAGCGCCGTCGGCGGGAAAACTGTCCGTCAAGTTCACATCAGCAAGGGCGCGACCCGCGAAAATGAGAAATAACGTAACAGCTACGATCTTTTTGTAGCCGTCGCTAGATCCTGTGACCAGATTCAAATTATCTTCCTTTTTCGATTTATCAATAAAAAACATACCGTTGGTCGAAAAAATTGCACCGTTCGTCGCAAACCTGTGCTAGGTTTTCGCGCTGAGGGGACCGGTTTCTAAACAAACACCATTTGCGGCAAGAATACGTGCGCCCTTCGTTTAATCGATCGAATTTTAGGAGAGGATAATGCGATCAATTTTTAACATTGTACGGACATTACGCAACGGCTCTGTGACTCTTGTCGCCAGCTCGCTGGCATTCAGTGGCGTCGCGCACGCCGAAAACGCTAGTGGCACCGGAGGGCGACAAATTGAAGAAGTTGTTGTCACCGCTGAACGCCAGGAGTCTTCGGTGCAAGATACTTCCATATCTATCACTGCGTTCACAGAGGGCATGATGGAGGACTTCGGTATCCGCAACCAGTCGGACTTGCAAAACTTAATCCCCGCTACGGTTATTTTGCCGTATGACGCTGCAATTCGCGGCGTCGGCCGAAACTTCAGAAGTTTAGGCGGCGATCCAGGCATATCTACTTATATGAACGGCGTGTATTCCGAGGACCTTTATACCGCAACAATTGGTTCGTTCTGGGATATCAAGCGTATAGAGATTCTACGCGGCCCTCAGGGCACCTTGTATGGGCGCAACGCGATAGGCGGCGCGATGAACTTCATATACAACGAGCCGACCCAAGAGTTCGAAGGCGCGTTCAAAACCATCGTTGGCACCTTTGACACCATTGATACCTACGGCGCGCTTTCTGGCGGTCTGATTGACGACGTGCTCGCCGGCCGATTGAGCTTCTCTAATAGGACCCACGACGGCTACATCGCTGAAGGCGGAGAAGGCCCAGCATTGGACAGCGGCAAAGAGCGTAACGTCGCAGCGCAGTTGTTGTGGACACCACGAGACGACTTTCAAGCCAAGATTCGCTACAACGACGCCCAAGTGGATCGAGTTATGGGCGGGGCAGATGGTGGTGGCCTAGTGGTATTGCGAGGCGAGTCACAGGACGGCCAGAGCCGCGACTATAATCGATACGCGTTTGGTTATCGGGCTATTGATATGACGGTCACCGACCCGATGAACCGGGGCTTCTACGACTCGACCCAGCCAATTTATACCTTTACTGACCCAAATGGCGGCGCTGACGTACAGGCACAGTACATTCGACCTGGCATTGACCGCGCATTAGATATGAACGGCGATGGCACCCTTGGCGGAACCGTTGGGCTTCCGAACTTCGGGTATGGCATCAACGCGGATCCAGAGCATTGTGTGTTCACCGACTTGAAGAACATTAAGGGCTCTGACCTTTGTGCTTATACCAACGGTGTCAACATGGAGAACTATGATCAGCAAGGGATTCAGTTTGAAGCCGAATGGGATGCTACCGATACCCTGAGTTTGAAATATATCTTTGGTCGCAACCAATCGCTGTACCAACGTATTACTGACGACGATTCAACCTACTCGACAGCGATGGATCGCCAGTTTTATGTGAATCACGAGGGCGACTACCAAAGCCACGAATTGCAAGCGTTCTACGACTTAGGTGACAGCGTCACCGTTACCTCAGGGATTTTCTTCTACGACGCTGAGATCAACCAGCGCGGTGACTTTTATAGCGAAGCGAAAGCTCCGCGGTTCTTGACCGCCGATCCATTGTCGGTAGCCATTGTTGGCGCAGGCACCATGGTCAACCTTTACTCGGCACGCGATCTGAGCGCGCCAGATGGCGTAACCCAAGTACGTACCGGAGCGTGGGAAGGTGATGCCGGTAGCACCGCTATCGAAAAAGGCCCTAACACGGCGGCTACTGATCTGTTGTATCACACAACAACCAAGCGCGACGCCTTTGCAGCGTACACCCAGGGCGTATGGAACATGAGTGAAGACTTCACGCTGACCGCCGGAATCCGCTATGCGACCGACGAAGTATTCGGCGAGGAGAACCTGTTCCGCTACACCGAAGCATATGTGCCACCTGGCGCTTTAGCTGCACTGGGTATTACCAACCTAGCTGAACTGAACGTTTTCCGCGGCGCCTTAGATGCAGATACGTTGCAGCCCACCGGCAATGTGCACCTTCTGACTTCAGGTATTCCGCTGAGCCTAGCCGTACACCGCCATATGAACCGCAAAGACACCAAGGTCACTGCTCGACTGAACATTGATTGGGACTTCGCAGACAACATGATGATGTACGCGAACGTAACCAGTGGTTACCGCTCTGGCGGCTACAACCTGGTGTTCTTCAGCGCAACCGAGACCTACGACCCAGAGGAGTTGATTGCGTATGAGATCGGCTTCAAAGGCCAGCATCTAGACAATACTTTGCAGGTGTTCGCATCCGTCTATTTGTATGACTATTCAAATATTCATACGTTTGGTGCTGAACTGTCTGCAACCGGTGGTACCACTACGTCGGTACTGGAAGCCGATGGTGCGCAAATCAGCGGTGCTGAGGCTGAAGTCATGTACCTAATAACGGATAACCTCACCTTGGGTGGCAACTTGAGCTTTACGCCAAGCGAGTACACAGACGATACGTTCTTGTCGAATACTGCAGACTTCCGGGTACCGAATAGCCTGTTTTCAGCCGTCGACATCAACTACAACCTGAAGGGCAATCAAGTCCTCAACGTGCCAGATTACAAAGGCTCGTTGTTCGCTATGTACAACACACCATTGGGTGAGAATGGCAACATCGAACTGTTGGCGAACTACTCTTGGATTTCTAAGGTGTATCACACTCCATTCCAAGACGAGTATGACTCAACCCCTGGGTATGATCGGGTCGATCTTAGAGCAACTTGGACCAGCGCTGATGAAGCCTGGGTCGTTGCGGGTTATATCAACAACGTTATGGACAAGATTGGCGTTCGCCAGCTCGAAGCTCATGGCGAAGATCAAGGCTTCCGGCGCACCGGGCAACTTACGGAACCGCGCATGGGCGGTATCGAAGTAAGTTACAAGTTTGGGCCCAACTAGATCGTAACGTCGCAATAAAAAAGCCGCCTGCGGGCGGCTTTTTTGTGCGTGCCCATCCGCCAGACTGGTCTTCTATCTTTCTATCTTCCTATCTTTCTGCCTGCTCATCTTTGTGCCTTTCTATTTTGTCACTGTTCCACTTTGTCTACCGATACGCGAAAAATATGCAACAACCGTCCTGACCTAACGAAAATACTGACGAACGCTAATTGTTACTAAATTACTCAACAATTCCGCGAAGCCAAGAGATGCTGAACGAGTCACTTGAAAAAGCGCATTCCCACAAAAATCGCTGCCCTCCCCCACAAGCTAATCAACCATGGCGTTAGCGATCCAAAAACTACCGTTCGTCAGTTTTACTGCGGTTTCTGTCTGAAAGCGATAACGCAAAATAAACACCCTGCCAACAATCGCATTTTGGGGATGCCAGCATCCTCACTCGGTTAACAGCCACACTCAGGATCAATTTCGAGGAGAGACAATGCGATCAAAATTATTCATGGAGCGCATTCAGAGCAATAGCTACTGGATCGCCCTCGCAAGCACGCTGCTGCTGTGCGCGAACGTGAACGCGCAATCTGCGCCGGAACAGAGCGGACGACAAATCGAAGAGGTAATCGTCACTGCTGAACGGCAAGAGTCCTCTGTACAAGACACATCTATCTCTATAACAGCTTTTACCAGCGAAATGATGGATGACTTTGGAATACGCAACCAATCCGATTTGCAGAACCTTATCCCCGCTACGGTAATTCTTCCCTACGACGCGGCTATTCGTGGCGTGGGACGAAATTTTCGCAGCTTGGGCGGCGACCCTGGCATCTCCACTTATATGAACGGCGTCTACTCAGAGGATCTGTACACGGCAACAATACAGTCCTTTTGGGATGTCGAACGAATAGAGATACTGCGTGGACCACAAGGGACCCTCTATGGTCGTAATGCAATCGGCGGTGCCATGAATTTCTTGTACAAAGAGCCAACCCAAGAATTCGAGGCCGAGGTAAAAGCTGTCGTTGGCAATGTCGACACTCGCGACATCAATGCCGTAATTTCTGGCCCCCTCTTGGAAGACACTCTTTCGGGTCGATTGAGCGTCGCGAAGCGACAGCACGATGGCTACATTGATGAAATTGGTCCCGGTCCAGATACGGATAGCGGAAACGAACGCAGCCTTGTCGCTCAGTTATTGTGGACACCAACCGAGAACTTTCGCGCAAAGCTTCGCCGCAACGACGTCAAAGTTGATCGGGTAATGGGTGGAGCAGATGGCGGCGGTCTGATTGTTTTTCGAGGTGAGTCGGTAGACGGTCTATCAAGAGATCAAGATGCTTATGCATTTGGCTATCGACCAATCGACTACACGATTACCGACCGCTTAAACCGGGGTTTTTACGATAACACCGCNCCTCTCTACAAATTCACCCACCCGACAGACGGCACCACGATAGACGCCCAAAGAATTCGCCCAGGAGTGGACCGGGCACTCATCACTACGAGCTCCGGAACCGCAGGCACTGTCGGCATGCCTAATTACGCTTATGGATTGAGCAATGACGATCAAGAGTGTGTTTTCACAGATCTGAATGATATCAAGGGCGATGATTTGTGCGCCCAGACTAATGGCATGAATATGGAGGACTACGATCAACAGGGCACGCAGTTCGAAATGCAGTGGGATGTATCTGACACAGCCAGTCTCAAGTACATNTACGGATCAAATAGCGGTTTGTATCAGCGCATTACTGACGATGATTCTACCTATTCAACNACTGTTGATCGCCAATTTTACGTCAATCACGAGGGCGACTATACAAGTCATGAACTGCAAGCNTTTTACGANTTAGGCGATCGTTGGAGCNTAACCTCGGGCGTCTTCTTTTACGATGCAGAGATTAATCAAAGGGGCGATTTCTACAGCGAAACCAACGACCCTAGATTCCTAAACGCTGATTCACTATCTCAGGCTGCACTCGGCGCTGGAACAATGGTGAACCTCTACTCTGCAAGGGATCTTACCGCAGATGACGCTGTCACGGTTGTGAGGACAGGCGCCTGGGAGGGCGACGCTGGAGGCACAAGAATAGCAAGGGGTCCAGAAACTGCNGCCACNGATCTCGAATACCATACAACGACTANNCGCGATGCNTTTGCTGCCTACACNCAGGGCGTGTTCGACATAAATGAGGAGTTCACCTTAACTCTAGGAGCACGCTACGCGACCGACGAAGTATTCGGTGAAGAAAATTTGATGCGCTATACAGAGGCCTTCGTTCCTCCAGGTGCTATGGCAGCAATTGGCATCACTAACTTGGCCGAACTGAACATTTTCCGCGGCGCGNTGGATGCAAACACATTGCAGCCTACCGGGAATGTTCATCTGCTTACTTCCGGTATCCCGCTGAGTCTGGCAGTGCATAGACACATGACACGTAAAGATACCAAATGGACCGGGCGCATTAATTTGGATTGGGAATTCGCCGATAACATGATGGTCTATGCNAACGCGACCAGCGGTTATCGATCCGGCGGTTATAACCTGGTGTTTTTCAGCGCAACGCCCACTTATGATCCGGAGGAGCTTGTAGCTTACGAACTAGGCTACAAAGGTCAGCATTTGGATAATACGTTGCAGATATTCGGGTCGGTTTTTCTATACGACTACTCAAACATNCATACATTNGGNGCCGAGCCCTCTGCNACAGGNGGCGTAACAACTTCAGTCCTCGANGCNGATGGGGCCAGAATTATTGGCATCGAAACAGAGGTTGTTTGGTTAGCTACCGATNATTTNACTNTNGGCGGNAATGTNAGCCTAACGCCNAGNGANTATACCGANACTCGNCTNCTNTCAAACGTAAACGATCCNAGGGTTCCAAATAGCCTTTTCTCTTCTGTCGATATCTTTTACGACCTGAAGGGCAACCAGGTACTAAACGTACCCGACCACAAAGGCTCCNTTTTTGNGATGTANACCTACCCACTAGGCGACAANGGTGANCTANGGTTTCTGGCGAATTACTCTTGGGTGGACAGTGTCTACCACACACCTTTCGCCGACGAACTAGATGCGACACCTGGCTATGATCGACTTGATGTTCGAGCCACGTGGACCAACGCAGAAGAGTCTTTGATCATTACCGCATTCGTAAATAATGTGTTCGACAAGATTGGCATTAGGCAACTGGAAGCACACGGCGAAGATCAAGGTTTCCGCCGCACCGGTCAAGTGTCAGAGCCTAGAATGATCGGCGCAGAGTTCACCTTCAAACTTGGCGCCTCGTAGGCCCAGTAACCACCCACATGCACTTAAGCCGCCTTCGGGCGGCTTTTTTTTGCATTCACTTTTAGAAATTAATAGCGCTAGACTAAAGGTCACTGCAGTTGGGGGGGACTATGATTAAACGGTACTGGCTAATACTGGTCGGCGCTTTGCTGAGCTTTTCTTTCGCGACGGCTTCGGAAACACCGGAAAAATCATCCTCGACTTGGGTGCCTCTATTTGATGGTTCTTCCATGTCTGGCTGGCGCCGTTACCGCAGTGATAAACCGGTGACGGGTTGGCAAGCAATCAACGGCGAACTTGTTAGGGTTAGCAAAGCGGGCGATTTAATAACTGAACAACAATTTTCCGACTTTGAGCTGCAATTGGAGTGGAAAGTTCAAGCCGGCGGCAACAGTGGCATTTTTTTTCGCGCTGACGAATCTGAGCGCTATATTTTCCTAACTGCGCCAGAGATGCAGATTTTAGATGACGCAAAACACAAAGATGGCAAAGATCCGCTTACTTCTGCGGGCGCAAATTATGCGTTGCACCCAGCTCCCCGCGGTATTGTGAATCCCGCTGGTGAATGGAATCACGCGCGACTTCGCGTGATCGGTAACCAAGTCACCCAATGGCTCAATCATCAACGCATTATCGATTATCGACTCGGTAGTACAGACTGGCAGCAACGTGTTGCCGCCAGCAAATTCGCTAAGTGGCCGAAATATGGAACGCTCAGGCGCGGCCATATCGGCTTACAAGATCACGGCGATCCCGTTGCCTTTCGCAACATTCAAATTCGAGATTTAAGCAGTGAATAAAAGCCAAGCGGAATACGATGTTGTGATTGTCGGCTCCGGTGCCGCTGGCGGCATGTCCGCCTATGCATTGAGTTGTGCTGGGGTGCGCGTGCTTATGCTCGAAGCAGGTCGCGACTATGATCCAGTATCTGAAACGCCGATGTTCGAAATGCCCGAAGACGCACCTCTACGCGGCTCAAGTACGCCAGACAAGCCCTTCGGCTACTTCGACGCAACTGTCGACGGTGGTTGGCAGGTACCTGGCGAACCTTATAGCAGTGCAGAAAACACAGACTTTTTGTGGTGGCGATCTCGAATGCTTGGTGGGCGCACTAACCATTGGGGACGCATTTCGTTGCGCATGGGCGAATATGACTTCAAACCTCGCTCACGAGATGGTTTGGGCGCCGATTGGCCCATGACCTATGCCGATATGGCGCCTTACTATGACAAGACCGAGGCTCTTATCGGCGTTTACGGTTCTAACGAAGGACTGGAGAACACGCCTGACTCCAGTCCCGGGGTTCTCCTAAAGCCCCCGGCACCCCGCGCAGACGAACTACTCACTGAACGCTATTGCCGAGATCTCGGCATTCCGGTGGTACCTTGTCACCTCGCAATTCTATCGGAAAAGCAAGACCACCGGCGCTGGCCGCGAGAACTGCATCCAAATAATGCGCTCGGTCAGCGAGTGACCAGAGACATAATGCGCGCTCGCGCAGCATGCTTTTTTGCCACCCCTTGCGGGCGTGGCTGTTCGATTGGTGCAAACTTTCAATCGCCAACGGTGTTGCTGCCACCCGCCCTGGCAACTGGCAATTTGACAATTCGCACCGACGCGATGGTATTCGAGGTCAGCAGCAACGGTCGCGGCCAAGCGGACGGTGTGGGATATATTGATCGCGTTACTGGCAAGCAACATCATGTGCGCGCGCGAGTTGTCATTCTTGCGGCCAGCGCCTGCGAGTCCGCAAGAATCATGCTCAACTCCAAGAGCACCGCTCACCCCGATGGCATCGGTAACGCCAGTGGCCTAGTCGGCAAATACATCATGGACACCGTCGGGGCTAGCCTATTAGGACAAATCCCGAAAATGGAAAACATGCCACCGCACAATGCAGACGGCGCTTCTGCTATGCACATGTACATGCCATGGTGGTTGTATCAAGAACAAGCCAAAGGCCAACTCGATTTTGCCCGTGGCTATCACATTGAGTTTGGCGGCGGCCGNCGCATGCCTCAAAGCGGTCATTTCGGCTCTGTTGAAGNCATAAACGGTGGTAACTATGGCGCGCAACTCAAGCAGGATTGCCGGCGTTACTTTGGTTCGTTCATAAACTTCAGCGGTCGTGGCGAGATGATTCCTAACGAGGACTGCTATTGCACTATAGACGGCGATCAAAAGGACAAATGGGGTATTCCAACGCTAAAGTTTCATTGGCAGTGGTCTGATCATGAACTGAATCAAGCCCGCCATATGCAGGAGACATTTCGCACCATTATCGAGTCCATGGGCGGCCGAGTTATGGGAGAAGTCGCAAAAAACGGCGCCCACGCGATCAAAAAACCTGGTGAGATCATTCATGAGGTGGGTGGCGCTCGCATGGGNGAGCGCCCAGAGACATCGGTACTGAACCAATATTGCCAATCCTGGCAGGTGCCTAATCTATTTGTGACCGATGGCGCGAGCTTTGTTTCAAATGCCGACAAAAACCCAACTTTGAGCATCATGGCCAACGCCTGGCGCTCTGCTGACTACCTGGTGCAAGAATTACGCGCACGTAACCTATAGTTTGAGAAACGCATGTCTAAAATCATTGCTACTGATAAACCCCTAGCCACAGGCGTAAGTCGCCGCATGGCGTTGAAAGCCCTCGCAGCCATTACTGCGGCGACACAAACAGCACCCTTGCAGNTACAGGCAGCGGCTGAATCACCCAAAATGAGTTTGGCACGACCTGGCGCGGGTCCAACGGGTACTACTACTGACCCAGATTTACACGCCGGCATCGTGCCGTGGTCGCGATCACTCAGCACTCCGCAACTGCAAAGCCTCGAAACGCTTTGCGAACTCATTCTGCCCGCAGATGAACGTTCGCCGAGCGCTGCAGACGTCGGCTGCCATGACTTTGTTGACGAATGGGTAAGCGCGCCNTATCCACGTCAACAGCGGGATCGCACGGTTATTCTCAACGGCTTGGCTTGGCTGGACCAACAAGCCGAGCAACAGTTCTCTGCCGCTGGCTTTGTCGCCTTAGCGGCAACCCAACAACGGTCAATACTGGATACGATCTGCACCCCTGCAACGGCTGCAGAGCAGAGCGCCGCACAATTCTTTTCGCTGCTGCGAGCGCTCGTATGCGGGGCGTTTTTTACCTCACAGGAAGGGTTACAAGACTTAGAGTATATTGGCAATCAACCCCAGGCCACTTGGTCGCTACCGCCCCAAGCGGTGCTCCAACATTTGGGACTTGCTTAATCACCAACACGCTAAAACATAAATTNGGAGCGACAAACCAACCGCTCTCAAAACCAATAGAGCCATCGAGGTANGTACAATGAGTGAAGCAATTCTAGAACTCAGCCAAATCAAGAATCAGGTCTCTGCAGAGGAATGGGCGGTCCGCCAGGATCTCGCTGCAGCGTATCGCTTGGTTGCCCACTACGGTTGGGACGATATGGTATTCACGCACCTTTCTGCGCGCGTTCCGGGCCCCGACGACCACTTTCTGCTGAATCCATATGGGTACCAATTCAGTGAAGTGACGGCCTCTAACTTGGTAAAAGTCGATTTAGACGGCAATCTGGTGCTGGACAATGGATTTGAGGTGAATGCGGCAGGCTTTACCATCCACAGCGCAGTTCACATGGCACGACACGATGCGTTGGCCGTGATGCATGTTCATACCGACGCGGGCGTTGCCGTGGCGAGCATGCAAGAGGGCTTGATGCCCCTTACCCAACACGCCATGTTCGTCTACCACGACCTGGCTTACCACGATTGGGAGGGCGTGGCATTGGACCTAGACGAACGCGAGCGCGTGGTTGCAGACTTGGGCGACAAAAACGTAATGATTCTGCGTAATCATGGCACTCTGGCGTTGGGCGGCAGCGTGGCATCTTGCTTTTTGCGTCTGTACTACCTGGAGCGGGCTTGTAAAATCCAGGTGAGCATCATGAACGGCACGCCAAACCGACCAAATCAACAAGCCATAGACATGATGCAAAATACCTTTAACAATAAAGATTCGTGGGAAGGCCTTGGCAGTATCGCTTGGCCATCTATGCGCAGACTCGCCGACCGCCTTGATGCGGGATATCTCAACTAAAATGCGACGCACTGCGGCAAAAGTTTTTACACTGTTGATTCTTTGGGTCCCCGCTATGAGCACGGCAGCACCGATCTCTATAGTCATTCACGGCGGTGCCGGCACCATCGTCCGCGACAAAATGAGCGCCGAGGTTGAAGCTGAATATCGGCAAGTGCTGACCCANGCCGTGCGTGCAGGCCATGTTGTATTGCAACAAGGCGGCAGTAGCAGCGACGCGGTTACCAAAGCTATTGTGGTTATGGAGGACTCGCCGCTGTTTAATGCCGGTCATGGCGCGGTGTTTACCCACGATGGCGAGGTCGAGTTAGATGCCTCGATTATGCGCGGCCACGACCTCAATGCCGGTGCGGTTACTGGCGTAAAGCGCGTCCGNAATCCAATTTTACTGGCCCAACAAGTCATGTTGAACTCGCCCCATGTCATGCTCATGGGCGCTGGTGCTGAGGCGTTTGCGCAAACCCGCGCCATCAAGATGGTTGACAACAGCTACTTTCACACCGAACGCCGGCGCCGCCAACTGCAACGAGTGATCGACAGCAACAAAGACGTCGCTGCATCAGAGGATCCAAGCGATGACTTTGAGGAGCGGAAATTCAGTACCGTAGGTGCTGTGGCCTTAGACCAACACGGCAATATCAGCGCCGGCACCTCGACAGGCGGCATGACCAACAAGCGTTATGGCAGAATTGGTGATTCGCCAATAATTGGTGCCGGAACCTACGCCGACAACCGAGCTTGTGGCATCAGTGCCACAGGACACGGCGAATACTTCATTCGCGCCGCCGTAGCCCACGACATATGTGCACGAGTGCAGTATCAGGGTCTTAGCCTGTCTAGCGCCGCTGACGCGGTGATCAACGGTACCTTAGTAACTATGGGTGGCGACGGCGGTGTAATTGGAATCGACCCCAAGGGTCAAATCGTTTACGCCTTCAACACGCCGGGCATGTACCGCGCTAGCATTGATGCATCTGGCAAGCTTGATGTGCAGATTTTCCGCAACGACTGAGCCAGCTACTGTTTAACTATTACGCCGTCTTTCATCACGAATACAACGTCGCTCATGCGACTGATATCCTGCACGGGGTTACCACGAACGGCGACAATGTCAGCCAGTTTCCCTGCCTCAATACTACCTAGTGTCGCCGCAGTACCGCTTAGATCTGCAGCAACAATCGTTGCCGATTGAAGCGCTTCGATGGCTGGCATTCCTGCCTCAACCATATAGATAAACTCACGCCAATTGTCACCATGGGGTGAAACTCCGGAGTCTGTGCCAAAAGCGATCTTCACTCCTGCCTCGTAGGCTCTGGCAAAGGTGTCTTGAATCTGTGGGCCAATGGCCAACGCCTTTGGCCGCACAACTTCAGAGAAGAAACCATCTATCTGGGCCTTTTCAGCAACAAATTTTCCAGCAACGATCGTTGGTACGTAGTACGTACCGCGCTTTTTCATCAAGCGCATGGTTGTCGCGTCCATAAAAGTGCCGTGTTCAATAGAATCAACGCCGGCAAGCACAGCGCGCTGCATGCCCTCTACACCATGCGCGTGGGCCGCCACCTTAAAACCGTAGTCCTTAGCGGTGCTTATGATCGCCGCCAACTCATCATCGCGAAATTGCGCATTTTGCCCGCTTGCGGCTTGACTCAAAACGCCGTCGGTAGCGGTAATCTTGATCAGATCGGCGCCCTCTTTGTAGCGCTGGCGCACGGCTTTGCGAGCATCTGGCACACCGTTCAGTACACCTTCCGCTGGACCAGGATCGCCTGTTAAGGCTGTATTGCGGCCATTGGTAGGGTCTGCGTGACCACCGGTGGTGGCAAGGCTTTTACCGGCAGCAATAATGCGCGGTCCAACTACGTCGCCACGATTAATGGCGTCGCGTAATTTGATCGCCAAGTGATCGGAGCTACCAAGGTCTCGTACCAAGGTAAATCCGGCAAACAACGTGCGTTGGGCAAACTTAACCGAGCCAAATGCGTAGTCTGCGGGGTCGAGACGAAATTGATTGGCATAATTCTGCGGGCCTGTTTCGCTCACCAAGTGCACATGCATGTCCATGAGACCTGGCATGCAGGTCATACCCCGCAAGTCAACCACAGCAGCGTTTTCACTTGGGTCAGCGAACGCCCCAACACTCACTATCTTGTTGTCTGCAACAGTGATTTGTTGATCACTCAACACGCGCCCTGCAACCACATCTACAAGCTGCTCACAGCGCAGTACGGTAACGGCAGCCTGCCCATGGGCTGCCGTTACACAACAAACAATGCCTAAGGCTAAGATTAATCGTCGCATTACCGTCTCCTAGCGAATCTCAAAGTGAAGCTGATTATGCCACGACAGCGGCATTACAACTTCCCAAGCGTGGCCACTGAGCACGGTTTCAGCCAAGTGCTTTTACGCCCGTCAATGTCACTGCAGCCGCGGCAACTCTGCAATTCGGAGAGCATGCGTCCAGAGCGCGCTCGGCAAGGTCTCGTCTCCCCGTGCAAACGCGTGACTACCTATCCAAAGCCCAATATTAGATGCCTGCTAACCATTGGTTACCGTTGGTGGCGATTGGGGTTCAATCGCATCACCTGATCACTGCTATTGGTGGTAAGCGCTCATATTCCAGTCTGGCCACCGCGCTTGCGTCAGCGCTAGAGTCCTCGGAGTCCAAAATGGGTCTCCAGGGAGCGGTATTCCTAGGCAATTTAACTGCTCGGGCGTGGCCTTGGCGAAAATCAAATGCCACGGTCGCTCCGGTGAAAACTGCCAAACGTGGAAACCAATTTGACTGTTACCGGCCGCTTTGAAACTCACCGTCATGGTGTACCGATAACCATCGGGCTTGGTCAAATTAGTGCCGCGATGAAATGTATCAATACCATAGGCGAGCACTGACCCTGCCGGGCCGGCGGCGGATCGTTGGCGCGTTCTGAGCGCCGACTGCTGTTCCAACGTCGCCGTTATCGCACCGGTGCCCAGCACTTCTGCTGCGTCTTGCTTGGCGACGTAATGCAGAGCGCCGACATCGTCAGTCACATCAGATACGTAAATGACAAAATTTACCGTGCGCGCACTCGACTCATCCGCCGGCACGGTGAGCGTATGATTGCCAAAGTCGCAGTGGAACGCCTGGTCGTAGTCTGCTTCGCCAGTGTACTTAGCCCAAGTATGGGACTGATACAACTCTACCCGATCAACGCCAAGAAGCTCTTTTGCCAGCGCTATTAGCTGTGGATGGAGCGATATCAAATTCATCTCTACCGACGCCTGGTACGGCAGGATGTCCACATTCAAGAACTGTTTGCGGTGCGACGCCCCTACACTACCCGGAGGTTTAACGTTCTTTTCCTTACCATCGCCTAGGCCTGTTACACCGTACAAAGACTGGTAGTCGGCATAAATCGGCGCTATTGCTTCTTCACTAAAGAAGCGCTCAATCACAACAGCGCCGTCTTTGTGCCAGCACTCAATATGTTCGTCGGTAACCGCCGTATTCATTTACTCCTCTCCGCGATTGTTAGCGCGCACTCGAACAACGGCAAGAGCTTGCCACCGTCTTGCGCACTCTGATTGCACTGTTCAGTCGTAATTCCAAGCGAACCACCCTTGGTGGGTTCTTTTCGCTAGACTCAACAACTTAGCAGTAAATCGTGCGTATATGAAAATCACAAAACTCACCACATATCTAGTGCCGCCGCGTTGGCTGTTTCTCAAAGTCGAAACCGATGCGGGCCTGGTCGGCTGGGGCGAGCCCGTTGTCGAAGGTCGTGCCCATACTGTTGCTACCGCTGTAAGTGAATTGTCGGACTACTTGGTCGGCCAAGATCCCTTGCAAATTGAGAAACACTGGCAAGCGATGTATCGCGGTGCTTTCTATCGCGGCGGTCCTATATTGATGAGTGCCATAGCCGGCGTCGACCAAGCTTTGTGGGACATCAAGGGCAAATACCATAATGCTCCGGTACACCAGTTACTGGGCGGGCAGGTGCGGGACAAGATCCAGGTCTATGCTTGGGTTGGTGGCGACCGGCCGGCCGACATCGTGCAGTCAGCGCGAGCGGCTATAAGCGATGGCTTTCGCGCAACAAAAATGAACCTCACCGAAGAACTACAAGTAGTGGATCATCTGAGCAAGATTGATGCGGCCGTGGAGCGTATTGCCAGCCTACGCGAGGCTGTGGGTAACAAACTCGACATCGCCGTAGACTTTCACGGGCGCGTCCATGGACCTATGGCCAAGGTTCTTATTAAAGCCATTGAACCTTATAACCCGCTCTTCATCGAGGAGCCCGTGCTCAGCGAGCAACTGGAAACAATGGCGCAACTAAGACGCAATACACACATAC
>NHET02000116.1 GCA_002170355.2 Gammaproteobacteria bacterium TMED92 | reverse complement strand
GTGGATGGCTGGGGACCCGGAATTATATTATTACCCGGGCAAAAATATAAAGAGTTGCCGATTACCTAAACGGGCATTTTTATGCCATCTATTTGTCAGCTTTGACGGACAATCTAAATGAAAACATTCCCTACTTGGCTATGCTGTGCAGTATTGATAAGAACGCTTTCAGCATGCGGGCCCTCAAACTCCGAGAAACTGGCAATAGCGACCGTGACGTGCAACGTCATGAGCGAATCAAGAAATATGGACGCCGCCTTTCGCATCAAAGAGATAAACGCGGCGAGAGAAAAATTGGGCGCCAGTCCTTATCTTGGAAACGACTGTCTGATTCGTTTATTTATTTAGCTGGGTACCTGCGTAGATTTGGTGCATGGGGATCAAAATCCGAGACCCCAAAAAGAGCAAATATCAAAGATAGCGGACCCGGAAGAGATCCTGCGTCAACGGGAGCAGCTGGAGGCCCAAGAAGAGCTGAAGAGACAACAAGCTATAGAGCGTAAAGAGGAGAGCCGGCTTGGTGCAGAAAAAAGCAAGAGCGACCTGTATGTAATGACCAAATCTGAGCAGTCCGTCTGGCGTACGGAAATGTCGAAGTATCTGACTGAGACCAACTTCCAATTCGAACTGACAGAAAAGCCTGGGTCCAACTCCGTCCAATCAACATGCTTGGACGGAAGCTATTTCACACTCACGCTGATAGCTAAGGACGGGGCCGAGTCGCAAACCAAGAGGTGTGAGGCTGGATTTACAAAGATTGACGGATTGCGTAAGGACGATGTTGTTACCGGAATATTAAAGATCACGGGTGCCAAACCTGAGTCCAGGCTACCTCTGCCAACTGCACATGGAGATTTAGGCAAATACTCACAACTCGTGGATCCTTTGGTCTTTGAGTGGAATGACGCTTCCTAAGTCGCAAATTAGGTCGGGTAGAACCAACTTCGTGTAACGATTCGAAAAGGCGTTTCGGTTAGTTTTGGGTACCAGAGCGGGTACTTTTTGGAAGGTAAAGCGGAAAATTATCGTAACTTATTGATGCATATAGGTTTATGAGAAATTAATGGCGGAGAGAGAGGGATTCGAACCCTCGATAGGGGATTAACCTATACTCCCTTAGCAGGGGAGCGCCTTCAGCCACTCGGCCACCTCTCCGGCGCAGGCATTGTAACTTGAAACTCTGGGTTGTTGTCGACCGGATTTGTTATTGATCGGAACCTGTGCAGCCTTTGCAATTCGGCTTACTGCATTTCCTCAATGTTGCGCTCGCCCACCAAATTATATTTTTTTAAGTAACCTCGCAGTTGGTGATAGGTCAAACGTAAATGGTTGGCTGCGGTTCTCTGGTTGTATTTTGCTGCCTTTAATGCGGCCTCTATCAGGTCTATTTCACGGTCGCGTGTCTGCTGCTTGAGATCTACAGGGAAAGTCTCGGCCATCGGGCGCGTTGCTGTTACTTGTGCTTGGTTGTTATTGCGTAACCGGTACGGGGACTCGAAGGGGTCGAGGACAATCTCGTCTACCTGGTGTTCCTCGGCGATTCGGTATACCGCTCTTTCGACGGNANCGTNTTNAANCTCNCGCACATTGCCAGGCCAGTGGTGATTCAACAGCATTGTTTTGGCGTCCTGTGTGAATCCTGCGAACATCGAGCGACCCATCTCTTGGGCCATTGCAACGGCAAAGTGTTCGGCTAATAGNAGAATATCGTCGGTTCGATGACGCAACGGCGGAATGGTCAACACATCAAAAGCCAGTCGATCTAAAAGATCGGCACGAAATTCACCGCTTTGCGCCAGTGTCGGTAAGTCTTCGTTCGTTGCCGCCACCAATCGCACATTGCAGTGCAGTGTTTTTGCTCCGCCAACACGTTCAAACTCGCCATATTCAATCACGCGCAATATCTTTTCCTGTACNAGCATTGAGGTGTTGGCGAGTTCGTCGAGAAACAAGGTACCGCCGTGGGCGCGCTCAAAACGGCCACGATGCAGTTTGGTGGCGCCCGTGAACGCGCCTGGCTCATGGCCAAAAAGCTCGCTTTCTAGCAACGATTCTGAGATGGCCGCGCAGTTGAGCTTAATAAAACTGCCTTCCCAGCGGTTAGATAAAAAGTGCAAGCGNCCAGCGATGCCTTCTTTGCCGGTGCCGCGCTCACCGACGATTAATACCGGCTTGTGCAGGGGAGCTATGGTGGAGACTTGTTCTAGCAAGCTAGAAAATTCAGGGGACTCGCCGATCAAGCGATCGCTTTCATTTGCCATGACGAAAATGACCAGTTAATGGTTAAAAATACCAACTAGCAAAGATCTTACGCTGGCGCGATATATAAAATCCATTAATTTCATGGATTTATCCCTGGGTAATTGTTGGCATGGATTCTGAATATAAGACTTCGAAGCAACNAAGGTTGCGTTAGATATGGCGAAANGGGCTAAAAGGTAGCCATTGATTCATGCACCTAGCAACGGAGTTGACCGTAACTAGGGAAGGCAAAATGGAATCCGCCGGACTTAGATCACCAAACACGGAGGCGTGGCAGGTATGAGCATATTTTCGCGAATGACAGACATTGTGAACTCCAATCTCAATGCATTGTTGGACAAAGCAGAAGACCCAGAAAAAATGGTGCGNTTGATCATCCAGGAAATGGAAGAGACCTTAGTTGAGGTACGCAGCACCTCNGCACGNGCGATTGCTGATCGCAAGGATTTNCAGCGGCGTGCTCAATGGCAGCAAGATGAAGCCGGCGAGTGGCAGCGCAAGGCTGAAATTGCGGTAAACAAGGGCCGAGACGATTTAGCCAAGGGCGCGTTGGCCGAGGCGAAGAAGTGCGCGGATCAGGCAGAAGTGTTGAACAATGAATTGGATATTTTGTCGGCGACGCTNAGCAAACTNGGTGAGGATGTCAGTGCGCTGCAAGAAAAGATCAAAGACGCTAAGGCGCGGCAGAATGCAATCATCATGCGCGGGAAAGCGGCCAACTCAAGACTGGGCGTACGAAGAACCTTAAGCGACCATAACATTGACGACGCGATCGTTCGTTTTGAGCAGTACGAGCGCAAGATGGACGACCTAGAAGGTCAAGTTGAGGCCTACGATCTGGGACAGAAAACACTGTCAGACGAAATCACAGAGCTTGAGGGCAATGAGGATTTAGATGTGATGCTCAGAGATCTAAAACGTCGCATGAATCCAGCNGCCGATGCCGGTGACGAGCAGGGCTTGACGGGCACGGTAGATTCAACTGCGGATAAACAGTAACGTTAGGCGAATTTATTGCGAGCCGCGTGGCCGCAACGTANATCNGGATTAGCGGTTTCGTTAGTAAGTTCTAACAAGCGGCATAGCTAATCTTGCAGGAGGTAGATGTGGATAGCGTTGCTACTTATTCGGGAGGTGCTTGTGGATAGCCTTNCCTTAGCCATCATGATTCCTTCGATCGTGTTTATGGTGTTCGTAGCGCCGGCCTGGGTCTGGTTGCATTATCGCAGTAAGCGGACGGCGCAAAGCGCTCTGTCCGAGGCTGAGCGCACCGATCTAGAAGCGCTAATGCTTAAAGCTGAATTGATGATAGAGCGCATCGAGACACTCGAATCTATCCTCGATACGCAAACCCCAGAATGGCGTAAACATGACCGATAATTCATCGAAGCAACCTGACCGCGATGAAGCANCGAGCGGGTCAACGAATAAAAGCNANGGACCGCAGCGCGGTGGCTCGAGCGAAGATTTTTATCGTGCTGTCGCGCAGCTAGAGGCGTCGCTGCAAGATTTGGTTGGGCAAAAAAAAGACGAAACGTTGCGCCAGGCGACGGCTTTCATTAACGATGCTAAAGCGCGTTTAAGTGATCAGATCGGCGATCGTGACCATGATTCGGTTACATATCAACCGCGGCAGCGGCGTCGAGCTAAAGAGCGACTGTTCCGGTTGCAACCGGGCAGCGATCATTTATATCGCGGACCCAACAGCAAAATTGCTGGTGTCTGCGCAGGTTTTGCTCGTTACTTTGGGCTCGAAGCTTGGGTAATGCGGCTGATCGCTGTCACCGGTGTTATCTTTATTCCAACGCTTGTACTGCCGGCTTATTTAGCCGCTTACTTTGTCATGGACACTTCGCCCCAAGGTGGCTCACGGCGCCGTTATGCCAGGGGGCGAACAAACTCTAGGCGCTTTGCTCGGCGAGCTCGCATAGCTGCAAAGTCCGGCAAGGCGGCGGAAACGGTTCAAGGTGAGCACGCGCAAGTCGATTACGTTGCAGCAGCTCCGGATTGGCCACCGCGAAGGATGCTCAACCACAGTCGAGCGGATTTTGCGCAAGCAGAACTTCGTTTGCGTCGAATTGAATCGTTTGTAACGTCAGACCAATACGAGTTGCAGAAAGAATTGAGAAAGATGGAGCAGTAAGCGTTATGGATTTATGGACAATGATCGTTCTGGTGGTGGCCATTGGATGCGGCGCCGGTATAGCGGAATCCTACTTTAAGTCCAAGCGACACAATCGATCCTCCCGACTCGATGAGGGGCTTAACCAAGAATTAGCTGAGCTGCGTAGCCGAGTGGAAGTTCTAGAGAAAATTGTTACCGACAAAAAGTATCAACTCGAACGGGAGTTAGATCGTCTGTAGTGCCGCTCGCGCAGCTAGCCTAGTGCGGTGCGATGGCGGCGAGTTTTCTAGGCGCTTAAGTAGTGAGCAAACCGATCGGGCCGGTCGGTAAAAATACCGGCAACCCCCATAGCTTCTAACCGTTGTGCGGTGCTTACTGTATTCACTGTGTAAATGAGTACCGCCAAATCGTGCTGCCGAATGTGGCGACAGCGCGCCTCGGTTGCTGAGCGCACGGCGAGGTTAATGCAGCATGCCGATAACTCTCGCGCAACAGCTACCGCGTTGTCTTGCCACCTGGAGAACAACGGCGCCACGTCGGTGCTGGAATCTATGCTGCGGAACATGCGCAATTCGCTGTGGTCGAAAGAAGACACTAAGAACGCAAGGTCTGGGTAGTCTTTGATCAGTCGAGCGACGTGCTCAGCAGTGCCTTGGCCTTTTAACTCCACGTTCACTGCCGGAGCAGTTGGCTGTTCAACCACGAAGTCTAAGACATCGCGCAAGGTCGGAATCTGGGCCTCGTTGACACAGCGCAGGTTGTACATTTCTGTATCAGACAAGCAGCTGACGCGGCCCTTGCCGTTAGTGGTGCGGTCAACGGTATCGTCGTGAATCACCCATAAGGTTGTTTGATCTGCGACCTGCTTGCTGCGTTGAACATCGAGTTCTATAGCGTGACATTGAAGATCCACCGCCCGGCCAAAGCTCGGCAAGGTGTTCTCTGCTTCTAATCCCGCAGCTCCGCGGTGGCCAATAACCAGCAAGTTAGTTGAGTCTAGTAACGCGCGAAATGACATCTTGTGTAACGAATTGGGGCCAATTGATGAAAGGCTGGTAGGATACCGCGCATGAGTTATGAAGTCTTAGCGCGGAAATTACGACCTAGCGATTTTTCTGCACTCGTTGGCCAGGAGCATGTGGTCAAAGCGTTGAGTCACGCCTTGGACAGTGGCCGACTGCATCATGCCTACTTGTTTACTGGCACTCGCGGTGTAGGCAAAACCACCATCGCTCGAATTCTTGCGAAAAGCCTAAATTGCGAACAAGGCGTTAGCTCCAATCCTTGCGAGCAATGCTCCATCTGCCAAGAAGTGAAAGAAAATCGATTCATTGATTTGATCGAGGTAGACGCAGCCTCTCGCACTGGCGTTGACGATACGCGAGAGCTGCTGGAGAACGCTCAGTACATGCCGTCTCGTGGCCGCTACAAAGTTTATCTAATAGATGAAGTGCACATGCTCTCGATAGCGAGCTTTAATGCATTGCTCAAGACACTCGAGGAGCCGCCGGAGCACGTTAAGTTTTTGCTAGCTACGACCGATCCCAAAAAAGTTCCCGTAACCGTGTTGTCTCGGTGTCTCCAGTTCCAGTTGAAGAACCTATCTGCACAAATGATTGCGGATTATTTAGCCAAGGTGTTAGTGACAGAGCAGATTGAGTTCGAAACTGCTGGGCTGGATGTGATTGCAAAGAATGCTCAAGGCAGCATGCGCGATGCGCTCAGTCTGACAGATCAAACCATAGCGTATGGCCAGGGTAAGCTTACTCATAAAGATGTTGTCGCCATGTTGGGTGTGGTTGGTCGCGACGAAGTAACCGCTTTGCTTGATGCGGTAGCGGCTGGCTCGGCAGCACAAGCCATGGACATCAGTGCGCAGCTGGCGGAACGCAACAGTGACTTTGCAGATGTGCTTCGCGGCTTGTTGGAGGAACTGCATGCCCAGGCTGTGCAGGCAGCCCTGGGTGAATCTGAGTCACTTTTCGCGGTGGATGAACTGCAACTTTATTACCAAATTGCCCTAGTTGGATTGCGCGACTTGGACATAGCGCCGGATCCGCGCAACGGCTTCGAAATGACTCTATTGCGCATGTTGGCATTTGCACCAAAGCCCGACAGCGGTGTACCACCCCGAACTCCTCAAAATGACGATGGCAAAATCGCGGAGGCGAGCGAAGATGCCGTGTCTGCTGCAGCTGGCAGCGAATCTGCCCGCGAGCAACCGCACGCGGAACCACAGTTGCCGCAAGCGTCTGCAGATTCACCGCCAGCGACACACGAGCAGCGCACGGTAGCCGACTCGGGTGCAGATGGATTCGTCGCCGATGCAGAGTTGCTTGAGCAATGGTATCAATGGGTTGAGCAGCTCAACATCACCGGTGTGGCAAAGATGATAGCGGAGCACTCTGTGTTAAGTAGCGTGGCCTTGCCGGATGTGGAACTAGTACTCAGCGATCAACACGATACGTTGCTTAACGATTCGCAGCGCCTAGGGCTCAGTCGCGCGTTACAAGAGCTAGTGGGCGAAGCCGTTAATTTATCGGTAGTCGTTGCCTCAATCGGCAGCGAAACGCCGAGCCAGCGCAAGGATCGCTTGGCGCAGGAGCGTCAAGCTAACGCCGAAGCGACGTTGCAAGAGGACGCGACGGTGCAAAATCTCCTGACCGAATTTGGCGGTAAAATCGAAGCTGTGCGCCCACGCTGATTGAACGCGACAATGCATAAGATTGACCGGATTTAGTTTTGACGATCAAAAGGTAACGCGGTGAAAGATTTTAGTGATGTGATGAAGCAAGCGCAGAAAATGCAGTCCTCGTTGCAGGACGCGCAAGCTGAGATAGCGCAACTGCAAGTGCAAGGCGAGAGCGGTGCGGGCATGGTGAAGGTGACGATGAATGGTCGCTACGAGGTAAAAAACGTCGATTTGGATGCCACCCTGCTAACGGAAGATAAAGAGGTTTTAGAAGATTTATTGGCTGCTGCTTGCAATGACACTGTGCGCAAGGTTGAAAAAGCACAGCAAGATAAAATGCAAGAAGTCGGTGGGGGGCTCTTAGGCGGACTGAATCTGCCGTTCGGAAAAATGCCTTTCTGATGGCGTTGATAGATGACTTGGTGAACGCTCTCACGGTGTTGCCCGGTGTGGGCCCCAAAAGCGCTCAGCGTATGGCCTTGCACATGTTGCAGCGTGACCGCAACGGCGGCATGCGCCTCAGCGGTATATTGGATCGCGCCATGCGGGAAGTGCAGCAATGTAGGATTTGCCGTAATCTCACAGAAGCTGATGTTTGTCGTTTGTGTGACGACCCGCGGCGTGACAGCAGTCTACTCTGTGTGGTCGAGTCGCCGGCCGACGTGTTGGCGTTAGAACAGGCGGGTGGCTACCGCGGCTACTACTTTGTGTTACACGGCAAGTTGTCGCCGATTGATGGCATAGGCCCAGATGAACTCGGCTTAGATCGACTACAACGTCGTATCGCAGAGCTGCAGCCAGCCGAATTGATATTGGCGACCAATCCCACAGTGGAGGGTGAGGCCACGGCGCACTACATTAGCCGAGTTGTTAGCGAACAGGTCAGTCAGATTAGCCGTATCGCCCATGGGGTACCGTTGGGTGGCGAAATTGAATATACCGATGGAGGCACTTTGTCTCATGCCCTACAGGGAAGACGACATATCAATCTATTGGATTGACACTGATGCCGAAATGGCGAGAGCGGTACAGTCTTGGGGCACTGTCATTGCTCTGGATACGGAATTCATAAGAACGAACACGTTCTATCCTATTCCAGGTCTTTATCAAGTCGCGTCCGGTAGCGCAATCTTTCTGATTGATCCGCTGGTGATCGAGGATTGGCAGCCCTTAAAAGACTATCTACAAGACCCTGAAACGTTAAAGGTCGTGCATGCTTGCCAAGAAGATTTGGAATTAATTTTTGCTCACTTGCAGATTGTCCCCGCGAACGTGTTCGATACCCAGCTGGCAAACGCATATGTAAGCGAGGACTACAGTCTCAGTTATGCTCGCCTTGTTGAGCAAAATTTGGGTGTGCAGTTAGACAAGCAACAAACGCGTTCGGATTGGCTGCAACGACCCTTATCTGACGATCAACTGCTTTATGCAGTGGCCGATGTGGTGCACCTGGTAAAGATTTATCAGCACTTGCAGCAAACGTTGCACGACAAGCAACGGTGGACCTGGTTTCAAGAAGACATGCAGCAGCGCTGCGCTTATCAAGAACCACAGCCACAGTTGTATTACCGGCAGGTGCGACGCGCTTGGCAGCTGAACCCGGAACAGTTAGCAACTTTGCAAAAACTTTGTGAGTGGCGTGAGCGCATCGCTCGCAAACTCGACCGGCCACGCAATCGGGTGGTTTGGGATGAGCATTTATTCGCGTTTGCGCAGGTGCGTCAGTTAACCGAGTCAACCTTGAACAAGTATTTGCCCGTCGCCGTAGTGCGCCGCTACGGTCAAGATTTATTGGCAGCGCATGGCCAGGCGAGCGCTGTCGAAACGGTTTTGCAACCGCTAGATCGTCCACTGAGCCCCGCGCAAGGCGCGCGTCTTAAAGTGTTGCGCGATGTTGCGAAAGAGGCAGCGTTGTCACTAGGCATGGCACCAGAATTGCTAGCGCGAAAGAAAGATGTGGAAGCTTGCTTACGCCACTTTATGCGCACTGGTGCGCTGAGTGAGACCTACAATGGGTGGCGCGGTGATGTCGTTGGCACGTCTTTTTTAGAGATTTTGGAGACTTCAGAATGAGCGATTCGAGAAGCTGCGACATCGAGGCCACCGTTGAGTGTGCAGTGATTGTGTTTCGTAGTGGTCGCAAGGCAGACACGTATTTGTATATTCCCGCTATTGCGGAGTTTGAAGACCTGCCAGAACCGCTGCGACAGCAGTTTGGAACACCAACTTACGTTATGGACTTACTCCTGACACCAGAGCGCAAGCTGGCTCAAGTGGATGTGCTGCAGGTTATGCAAGCAATGGTCGACGTAGGTTACTTTTTACAGTTGCCGCCGCCCGCGGTTACTCTGGAAGCAGAACTGCCGGAAAAGATTTTGCGATGAAGGAGTTTTGGAAAGCAAAAAGTTTGCAGCAGCTCAGTGAGGCGGAGTGGGAAAGCCTGTGTGACGGCTGTGCGCGTTGCTGCATGGTGAAGTTGCAGGACGAAGATACCGATGAAGTGGTCTACACCTCTATCGTGTGTGATCTGCTGGACCAACAACGGTGCCGCTGCACGCGCTATCCCCAACGGCACGAGCTGGTGGCAGACTGTGTTGAGTTGTCGGTAGAAAAAATAGCCGAGTTTCATTGGTTACCAAAGTCCTGCGCCTACCGCACTATTGCCGAAGGCAGAGATCTTGCCTGGTGGCATCCACTGGTAAGCGGTGATGCAGAGACTGTGTTCACTGCGGGCATAGCTGTGCGCGGTAAGGTGATGGCTGAAGCAGACGTCCCGCTAGGCCATGAAGAAGATATGATCGTTCACTGGGTAGAAATGTGAGGTTGCAACCGTTGCCGTATTTACCGCAGGACTTAGCAATGGAGCCAGATCGGTGAATGCTGAGTTGGCTTGGCAAGTGATTGCGATGGCGTCCGCCCTAGGTGCGCTAACACTATGGACTGCACTTTGGTGGTTTTTTCCGCCACGCAATCGGTTCGGTGGAGTCTGGCGCTGGTGTTTAGTGGCAGTCGTGTTAGCGTTTTTCGTTATTCCTGCGCCGGTGCCAAAATTTGCTGGAGCTACCGCTCCTGCCTTTGTGGTCATGCTATTCGAAGCGCTATTCCAAACTGCAGGCACACCGCAGGAGAGCATGCGGCGTTTACTTGTGGGTTTGGTCGCGGTGCTGGCGTTGGCGGTTATAGTTTTTGCTGGCCAAAAGATTTTTACGCGTCGTCGCGATCATTAGCCCATCAACAAAGCGCGGTTACTGCGTGGGCGTCAAGCCAGGAGGGCGCAAATGTCTTTGTTGCATGGAAGAGTTGTGCTCAATTAAAGTAGCTGGCTTTATGCTCGCGATGCACAAACGTCCAGCATGGTATTCGGCCTATTAAGTTCTGCTTCGTAGGGAAAAACTTACAACAATGTACAAATTCACTAAAAAGAGAGCCGTTGAATGATTTTTGATAGCACAGACTCCTACATTTCTACCGATGAACTGAGTATGGCCGTAGATGCAGCGGTGCGTTTGGAGCGGCCCCTGCTCATTAAGGGTGAGCCGGGTACCGGCAAGACCATGCTGGCCATAGAGGTAGCGAAGTCGCTCGGCATGCCGTTATTGGAATGGCACATAAAGTCTACTACCAAGGCGGTCAATGGACTGTACGAGTACGATGCAGTATCACGTTTGCGTGACTCTCAGTTGGGTGACGATCGGGTCAACGACATCGGCAACTACATCAAAAAAGGCAAATTATGGGAGGCTTTTGAGTCAGAGGAGCGGGTAGTGCTGTTGATCGACGAGATCGACAAAGCAGATATCGAGTTCCCTAACGATTTGCTGCAGGAAATTGATCGCATGGAGTTCTTTGTCTATGAGCTAGGACAAACCATTAAGGCGAAGCAGCGTCCTATTGTAATCATCACCTCCAATAACGAAAAAGAATTGCCTGACGCTTTTCTGCGGCGTTGTTTCTTCCACTTCATTAACTTCCCTGACCGGGAAACAATGCAACAAATTGTTGATGTGCATTTCCCTGAGGTTAAGCAAGACATGGTCAAAGAGGCGATGGAGATTTTCTTTGACGTACGCAAAGTGCCCGGCTTGAAAAAGAAGCCTTCAACATCAGAGCTTATTGACTGGTTGAAATTGTTATTGGCAGACGATATTCCAGACGAGATTCTGACCAACAGAGACGCCAGTAAGGCAATACCCCCGCTTTACGGTGCGTTGGTCAAGAATGAGCAAGATGTGCACTTACTGGAAAGACTGGCGTTTATGAATCGTCGAGACAGCAGAGGTTAAACCGTGCTTATAAATTTTTTTCTAACGCTCAGGAAATACAAACTGCCGGTAACGATTCGGGAGTTGATGGATCTCATAGCCGCTCTGCAGCATCGAGTGGTTTATGCGAATGTAGACGATTTCTATCTGCTAAGCCGTACGGCGTTGGTCAAAGACGAGAAGAATTACGATAAATTTGACCGCGCGTTTAGCGCTTATTTTAAGGGTTTGGAAGACTTAAGTGGTCTGCTCGAGAGCCTCATTCCCGACGAGTGGTTGCGGCATGAATTCGAGAAGTCATTGAGTCCAGAGGACTTGAAACAAATAGAATCGTTGGGCGGGCTCGAAAAACTCATTGAAGCCTTCAAAAAAGCCAAGGAAGAAGCGGAAAAGGCGGAAGCAAAAGAAGGCGAAGAAGGCGACGACGGCGATAAGGGCAACGCCGACAAGCAGGGTAAAGACGGCCCGGGTGGATTGGGTAAAGGCAAAAAGAAAAAAGCCAAAAAGGTATGGGACGAACGTCAGTACAAGAATTTGGATGACTCTGTTGAATTGGGTACCCGTAATATCAAAATGGCGCTAAGGCGTTTGCGCAAATTCGCTCGAACCGGTGCCGAAGAAGAACTCGATATTGATGACACCATCCGTTCTACAGCGCACAACGGCGGCATGCTTGATATTAAGATGCGTCCGGAACGCCGCAACACCGTTAAGGTGCTATTGTTTCTGGATATCGGCGGCTCGATGGATGCGCATGTGAAGATCTGCGAGGAGTTGTTCTCGGCATCGCGTACGGAATTTAAGCATCTGGAAAGTTTTTACTTTCACAACTTTATTTACGAGTCGGTGTGGAAAGACAACCGACGACGCATGGCTGAGCGGCTGTCCACGTTAGAGATCCTGAACAAATACTCGCACGACTACAAAGTAGTATTCGTTGGTGATGCCACAATGGCACCGTACGAAATTACTCATGCCGGTGGTAGCGTAGAACATTGGAACGAAGAGCCTGGGGCCGCTTGGATGGGTCGATTCAGCGAAATCTATGACAAAGTAATATGGCTCAATCCGACCCCACAAGAGACCTGGGAATACTCATCCTCGGTGATGATGACGCAAGAATTGGTAGGCGGAAATATGTATCCGCTCACAATTAAGGGTCTTGAAGAGGGCATGAGCCAACTCTCCAAGTAGACCGCAAGGGTAGTTATTGCCGTAGACGTAAGCATACCGGCGCCATGAATAGCCTTGATCGAAGCGCGTTGATGAGGCGCGATTATTTTGCGCTGCGGCGCGCCAAACCAGGCGCGTCAACAGACGCGAAAGCTGCTGCGTCGGCAGCATTGTTGGCGCAACGGCGTGCCGATCTGCAACAATTAGACCTGACCCCTGTAGCTGGATTACCNGTCAGTGCCGAGGCGCAGCGCATAACTACTGCACTTGCCGAAAACCAAGTAGTTATTGTCGCTGGCGAAACTGGTTCCGGTAAAACCACTCAGTTGCCCAAATTCTGCTTACAGAGTGGTTTGGGCCTAGCCGGTTCTATTGCTCATACCCAGCCGCGACGCATTGCCGCGCGTACAGTCGCGCAGCGAATCGCGCATGAACTGGGCTGCGAGTTAGGTACAGCGGTTGGTTACGCCGTNCGTTTTTCTGATCAAAGTAATCCGCNGTCGTTGCTTCGCGTGATGACGGACGGATTGCTCCTCACCGAAATCCGTAGAGACCGTTATCTCAACGCCTACGACGCGATCATCGTCGATGAGGCGCATGAACGCTCCCTTAACATAGATTTTTTGTTGGGTTACCTGCGTCGGTTGCTCGTCCGGCGACGCGATCTTAAGGTGATCGTAACCAGCGCCACAATCGACGTGCAGCGGTTCGCAGAGTACTTTGCAGGTGCGCCGGTGGTTGAGGTCGGTGGTCGTTCCTACCCTGTAGCCACGCGTTATATTGATGATGAACAAGATAACCTGACAAAACTCGTCAGTGTGCTGCGCTCAATCGATGGCACGCCGCTGGGCCAGGCTCCGGATGTGCTGGCGTTCTTCGCTGCTGAGCGTGAGATTTTTGAGGCGGCTAAGACTTTGCGTATGGCGTTTGGCGAGCGTTTCGAAATTTTGCCGCTTTATGCGCGCTTGTCGTTGGCGGATCAGCGTCGCGTGTTTAATCCAAGCGGATCCAAACGGCGTATCGTGTTAGCTACCAACGTTGCTGAGACTTCGCTTACCGTGCCGAATATTGGGTTTGTGATTGATCCAGGGTTTGCGCGCATCAATCGGTACAGTTACCGCTCAAAGTTGCAGCGGCTGCCAATAGAGCCGATCAGCCAAGCTAGTGCGAATCAACGTATGGGGCGCTGCGGACGCATAGCGCCAGGTGTGTGCTACCGCCTATANGCCGAGCAGGACTTTGCCACTCGACCAGCCTACACCGATGCCGAAATCCGCAGAGTGAACCTCGCCTCGGTAGTGTTGCAAATGCACGCCTATGGTCTGGGTGACATCGCTAAGTTTCCGTTCATTGACCCGCCAGAACCGCGTGCGATCAAAGACGCTTTGTTGTTGTTGACGGAATTGAAAGCGCTGCGCGGCAGTAAAATTACCTCCTTGGGCAAGGCCATGGCGCGCTTGCCCGTAGACCCGAGGTTGGCAGCAATGTTACTGGCTGCTGGGCCGCTTGGATGTGTGCAAGAGCTGCTGGTTATCGTGGCTGCGTTATCGGTGCAAGATGTGCGAGAGCGCCCTGCTGAGAAAGCCGGAGCTGCGGATGCCGCGCACGAAAAATTCATCGATGAGCGCTCAGACTTTCTCGGCTATTTGAAACTATGGTTATGGCTCGAAGAGCAGCGTGACGAACTTTCCAACAAGGCTTGGCAAGCGCAGTTGCGGAAGAATTTTATCAACCCCATGCGGGTACGCGAATGGCGAGAAATACATCGTCAATTGCGAACGCTCAGTCGCCAGCTAGGTTTGTCGATGAACTCTAAACCCGGCAACTATCGGCAAATACATGAGGCAGTGGTGGCGGGCTCGTTAAGCCAGATTGCGCAGCATCAGGAGCGCGGCCGTTACCAAGGAGCGCGTAATTTACAGCTGAGTATTTTCCCTGGCTCGGGCATAAAGAAAGCCAACCCTAAATGGATTGTCGCGGCGGAAGTGGTCGAGACACGGCGTATTTTTGCGCGCTGCGTTGCCGGCATAGAGGCAAAGTGGATCGAATCCCATGCACAGCATTTGCTTAAGCGCAGTTATTCAGATCCCGTGTGGAGCCTTAAACGGGGCGAGGTGATCGCCTACGAAAAGGTGACGCTGTATGGGCTAACGCTGGTTGAACGTAGAGCGTTGAGTTTTGCCCCCCACGATCCGTCCCTGTGCCGCGACCTGTTTATCCGTGAAGGTTTGGTTCACGGAGCCATTCAGCATGCACCAGAATTTCTGCAGCATAATTTAGCGCTTATGGCCTGGGTACAGGATCAGGAGGCAAAGGGCCGGCGCCGCGATTTGATGGTGCACGAGGATGTGATCTATGAGTTTTATGCTCAGCAGTTGCCAGAGCATGTTTGTCGCGCAGTGGACCTAAAGCACTGGTTGCGTTCGGCATCCCCGCAAACGCCAGAGAACTTGCGGTTTAGCCAAGAGTGGCTGCTCAATAGCCAGCAACCACAACTGCAAGACAATGAGTTTCCTAATCAGTTGCAGCTGTCTGGCGTGGACTTGCCGTTGCATTACCATTTTGCGCCAGGGGCAAAAAATGATGGAGTCAACATTGATATACCTGCGGGTGTACTGCCCAATTTGGCCGCTGAACCTCTGAACTGGTCGGTACCAGGCATGTTGCCAGCATTGGTTGAACATTGGCTGCGCACCTTGCCAAAAAGTAAACGCCGGATACTAGTGCCATTGCCTGACAAAATTTCTGAGTTGTGTGTACGGCTATTACGCGACGGCGTCTATCGCCAAGGACGGTTTTTGACGGCGCTTGGTGGGTTGCTTGAGGACCTATACCGGCTGCGAGTAGATACCAACGATTGGGACCAGCAACGACTCCCAGAGCATTTACGGTTTTTCTGTCGAGTAGTTGGAGAGCGAGGAGAAGTCGTTGCCAGCGGGCGCGATCTACGTCGCCTGCAAGCTGATCTTCGACAAAATCAGTCCTCCTCTGGGGCAGCACTCGAAGGGTTGAGTGAGGACTTTCAGCAACGAGGAATAACGACGTTGCCAACGCAAGCTATACCCGAACAAATCGTCGCGGGTACCCGTCAGGCACCAGTTATTGTTTATCCTGGTTTACAAGAGAATGGCCCCGACGTTGACTTGCAGCTGTTCGCCACCCCGCAGGAACGAGACCGGGCCAATCGTCGAGGCTATGCACGCTTAATGCTGCAACACTTGGGCAAGACGACTAAGTTCTTTCGACGCGAGCTGGCAAAAGAAAAACAATTGGGACTGTATTTCTCGGCTTTAGGAAGCGCCCAGGAATTACACGACCAACTGCTGTTGAACGTAATTTGGTACTGTTATTTCGAGGACCGACTGTTGCCTGCAGATGCCCAACAGTTTGCACAATGTGCGCTAGCGAGCCGGGGCGATTTAGCGGACGTTTTTGCGACGACGGTGACAACCATGCGCGCAGGTTTGCAGTTACGGTTTCAGGTAATGACCAAACTTGAAGACTTTAGCTCACCCGCTTTCGCGCAGAGTAAAAGTGACATTCTCGAGCATTTGCAGCGTTTGATTCCTAGCACCGTATTAGAGCAAACCACGTTTCGTTGGCTGCCGTTACTGCCTCGCTACCTCGCGGGCATTGTTGGCCGGTTGGAAAATCTAGCAGGACACGTGCCGAGAGATGTGGGTCTGCTCAAGCAATTGCAACCGTTGCATCAACGTCTAGATGCGCTACAGAAAAATGAACTCACGAACGCTCAAGCATTAGAAGAACTGCGTTTCATGCTCGAGGAGTTGCGCTTAAAGACCTTTACCGAACCTCTGTCGCGACAGCGTACTCAAGGTTCTGGTCCGGATCCTCGACAATGGAGAGTGAGCAGTAAGCGCGTTGTCGAGCGGCTGCTAATTGCGGAGCGAGAGGTCGGATTGGCGTGATTGTGGTCAGGCATTGTCACTTGAGGTGTGGTTGCAACAGGAGTAGCTTCGCGGTTCCTATCCCTGTGACGGCAAGCTCAGACAACTTGGTAGACCTAGCGTGATAAAGAAATGGATCTGATCGTCATAGATCCTGAAGGCGCTGTTGGCACAGCCCTCAGCGATTCACTGCCGGGCATTAATGTCGTGGGTGTGGCCCATACCGATGCTGTGTATGCGCAAACACAATGCGGCGGAGACGATTTGCCTTGCGTAATTTGTCTAACCGAACAAGATTTACTGGTTTGTGCGCAATGGCGACCGCAACCCACACTGATCTACTTGGCGCAACATACCGTTACTGCCAATCAAACGATTCAGATCATGCGCGCGGGAGCAAAGGATATCTGGTTGCCAACTGATAACTCCGAGTTAAGGCGGGCATCGTTAAGCAGGGTGCATGGTGCGGCGGCGGAATCGGTAGCGACATTGGCAGAGACTGCGAGAGACCGTGAGACCGCGCGCAAAATACAACAAGGTATGTGGCCCGCAGACGCCAGTGAATTGGCCAACTATAAATTCTCCAGACGCTTGCTGCCCGCAGCGACGCTCACTGGCGATTTTGTGGACTACTTTCGTGTTGGCGAACGTTATCTCACCTTTTTCGTCGCTGACGTGGCCGGTCATGGCACCTCTTCGGCGTTGTTGACCGTGGTGTTAAAAAACATATCTTGGCGACTACAGCAGCGCTATGGCAGACCCCGGTTCCGTGCGCCCGCAGACATGTTGGGGTGGATCAATGATCGCCTGATAGAACAGTCCGCAGGCATTCACGTAGCGATGTTTTTGGGGGTCATAGATTTGCAAACACAAATGCTGCATTACTCGTCTGCGGCGCATTTCCCGCCGAGCTTGATGGTGTCTGCAAAAGCTCTGGTGACGAGCCTGGAGCAGCGCGGCAAGCCGTTAGGACTATTTGCAGATGCCAAATACGAATCTGCGGCAATAGATATAGCGGTGGGCGATCGCCTCGTTGTGTTCTCTGACGGTGTGTTGGAACTACTGCAGCACGCAGACCTCGCGGTCAAAGAACAAGAACTGCAACAGCAGGCGGCTGCAACTCAAAGTATCGATGCGCTCTGGTCGAACATTACAGACAAAGTCAGTGGCAAAGACGACGTCAGTCTGCTGGTGGTGGAGAGAATAGGTTAAATGAGCGGCAACATCTGCGTAGGCGCAATCGATGGCACCTACGTATTGAAGTTCAATGGCGATATTCGAGTGGGTTTATGTGGCGCATTGGATGCGTTCTGCGAACGTATGCTTGATGCTGCAGATTTTCGCGGGGTGATTGTGGATTTAGCCGACACGATAGCGATAGACAGCACGGCTCTTGGCTGCTTGGCGAGATTGTCTCTTGCCGTGCAGGCGTTACAGGACAAGATACCGACCTTGATCTGCCGCTCCCAAGATGTTCGGCGCGTGCTGCTGAATATGGGTTTTGATGATGTATTCGCGATTGTCCAAGAAAGCGCGCTACACAGCATAGAATTAGTGGAGCTACCCGAGGTGGATGAATCCCAGTCGCGACAACGGGTAATAGAGGCGCATAAAATTCTTATGTCGTTGAACGATAGTAACCGAGAGACATTTAAGACCTTGGTGGAAGCGCTGGAGAGTGAATAGGTGAGAACTTTATTGGGCTCTCGCTGCCAGCTTGGCTTCGATAAAGC
>NHET02000088.1 GCA_002170355.2 Gammaproteobacteria bacterium TMED92 | reverse complement strand
GATAAATGCTGCTGATCTTGGGGTTCATAAAGCGTTAGTGCCTAGGATCATGGATACCGTTGAGTTGCTGAATCAGTCGCTCGGACTTAGTCAGTATACGTGCAACAAGGACGTCTGCGGCGCCGGAGAAGCGAAATCCCATGGCCGCAGCTGCTGATAGATCGATAATGGGTGATGCTAACTCCCAGTCATCGTTGGCGCGCTCTAGGCGCTTACGAATGCGCAGAAAGTGCGCGCGATAGGTAAGGTTGCCGTCGTCTTCGAGCTGAATGATCAAGCGATCCAGCAGCGGGCCTAACTCATTTCTAACCAGGGTTACGGTTTGCATAACGCGATCTCCTTGGTGGCGCAACACTAGTGTGCCGCGACAACCGCGTAATGCCAATCCGTTAACTGAGGAACTTATGCAATTGCAAACAGTTATCCTGCACTTCGTTGGCTCCCGCTTGAATTAGCGCTGCGGCGTCATTGCTACCTGTCAGCACACCAATACAACGCATATCGAGTTCGCGCCCGGCACGCATATCTAGTGCGCCGTCACCCACCATAATGCTGCTTGCCGGTCGTGCCGCCAAAGCGGATAAGTTGGCGAGCAAGTGTCTTGGATCAGGTTTCAGGTGGCTGACGTCGTCGCGAGCATGCAGTGCATCAACATAGCGGTGATGCTCGGGGAACACCGTATCAATGGCGGCACGGCAATTGCGCGTCACTATGCCGAGCTTAATGCCGCGGCTTCGCAAGCCCGCGAGCATGTCCGTTACGCCAGCAAATACATCTGTCGATGCGGCAGCGCCGATTTCGATATCGACGATCAATTGCTCAGCTGAATTTTTGTAGTGGCTTGCTCTTGCGCTGTCGTGGGCGCAAAGCCATGCATGGCCGGCCTCGATGATTTCAACAATGTATAAATCTGCAAATACAGCCTCTGGAATCCCGGCTTGAAGGCTTCGCGCGATGACCTGGCGGCGCATGTCAGGTAAATCCAAATTTGGCGCCAGGGTACCGTCAAAGTCAAAAAGCACTGCATCAATCGTGGTCATGGGCGACGTTTAATCCTTACCGCGTCGTTGTCTTTGCGCCCAACGCGCGGCGTGAGTGGCTTTGATGCGCTGGCGAAAACGTTGCATCAAGGTAGTCAAAATGATCCCAACGCTCAGTGTCACGATGCCAGGGTAAGCTATGGATTCGACCCAAAATGGTGAAGTAGTGTTGATGTGGGTAAAAGCCAGGGTGCCGCTGGCGATGGCTACCGCCATTAGTGACTGGGTCATCAGATAGGCTCCTGCTGCCAACATCAACGGTAGCCACAACTGATGCAGTGGTGTGATCTGGTTCAGGTCGATGACAAAGATCGTAAACAACGTCAACACCACACCAGCAAAACGTTGCGGTAAAGCGGTCACGACAAAACATCCAATTGACCGCCGTCGATACGAATGTTTTGGCCGTGCATGGCGTCGCTCTGGACACTGCATAAAAACGCGACAAGAGCGGCAACTTCGTCACGACGCGTAATGCGCCGAGTTGGGATGTCAGCGGCGACTTTGGCCTCGATGGCATCCCATGAATCACCCCACCCTTTAGCCTGGCCGCGTTGCAGATACGCTGCCTTGACCTCTGGTGTCAGGATGATGCCAGGAGAGACGAGATTCACGCGGATGCCGGTTCCAGCTAACTCTTTGGCCAAGCTCATGGTCATAGTCGCGAGTGCGCCTTTGGATGCGTAGTAAGCTGGCATTCGGGAGTTCGGACGGGTGGAGCCTACGGTACCTATATTGATGATGCGCCCCCAAGATCGCTCACGCAGCATTGGCAACAATCCCTGCGTCATACGTTGTGCCGAGAGCACGTTTTTTTCGAAAGCGCTATACCAATCCTGATCATCACTGCTGAGCCAGGTGCTTGGATCAGCGCCGCCGTAATTGTTGATTAAAATCTGCACCGCCTGAGCTTCGCAGGCAGCAAGCAGAGCGTCGCAACCGCTGGCGGTGGCAATATCACCGGCGACTGGAATACCGCCGCCGAGTTCAGTCACAGCCTGCTCTGCTTGTTCGATAGTCAGGCCATGCACGAGCACGTTAGCACCCTCAAGCATTAGTGTTTTGGCGATTGCCAGACCGGTACCGCGATAGCTGCCGGTGATTAATGCGGTCTTTGTAGAGAGAGAAAAGTCCATGGGCAATCCAGCGCTAGGCGAGTCATCAACGCAACGATAATAAACGTAATGTGGTTGAGTTGTGAGCGTTGCCAACGGCTGCAACAGGCAGCTGTGGCACAATGCGCTATGGACGCGACCGCTCTTATTATCTTTTTGCTTATCACCTTTTTTGGCAGCTACATCCAAGCCGTTGCTGGTTTCGCCATGGGCATGTTGATCGTCGCTGTGGCCGGCGGCTGGCGACTGCTAGAGATCGAAACTTTGGCCGCAGTCGTAAGCATTCTCAGTTTCACCAACTCGCTTCTTGCATTGTGGGGTCAGGTTCAGCAAGTGCATTGGCGGTTATTCACCTGGCTCGCCCTGGGGCAGCTTCCAGCGCTCCTGTTGGGGCTGTTTATTTTGGACACGTTAGGTGCCAATGCGCGGTGGCTATTGGAGTTGTGCTTGGGCGTGTTCCTAACCTCAGGAGCATTGGGCATGTTGCTGAAGCCGCAGCCGCTGCGGCGAGTATCCTCACCATGGGTAGCTTGGTTGACCGGTGTTTGTGGCGGTACGTTGGGCGGTATGTTTTCTGCCAGCGGACCGGTACTTGGACTCTTCGGTTTCAGTCAGCCTTTGCCGTTAACGGTGATTCGCGCGACGCTGTTAGCGAGCTTTTTGTTGGTAACTAGTTCGCGCACTGTGATGATTGGCAGCAGGGGCGAACTCACCCAGACGGTGCTCGCGTACGTCGCCTTGGCACTGCCGGTGGTGCTTGTTGGCACCTGGATGGGGAGAGTCATGGTGCCGCCGGTGAGCGAAGCAACACTTAAGAAAGCCGCTTTTTGGCTAATCCTGGTGATGGGTATCTGGGTTGGGGTGACTGCGGTAATGAATGGTACGCTAGCGTCTGCACAGATCGCATAGAGTGCGCTGAAATTTCTGGGTGGCAAAAGCGCCACACAGACCCAAGGTGGGGTGGGCTTTTGACTAACAAAATTAACGTTCTAGATTTTGATCCGATCCGTCCCTATCAGGATCAAGAAGTGCCAGAGGTGCTGGCACGGCTCACTCGATCCGAGCAACTGGCCATAGCGGCAAAGCGTCTGGTGTTGCCAAAGTTTATTGCGCGACAGTTTTTTGCTCCTTGGCTGACGCGCAAAATCTTGCAGTTCAGCGTGCGTGAATTGCAAACAGTGGACGATGTTCAGCAATTGGTATCAACCTACTTCGAGCAGTTGGTAGATGACTCTACAGATGCGCTTACGGTGTCTGGCTTGGAGGACTTAGACCCGACACGTCAGTACCTGTTTATTTCGAATCATCGCGACATCGTCATGGATTCGAGTTTGATCAATCTGCTTATCTTGCGTGCGGGCAACGAAACCTGCCGCATGGCAGTTGGCGATAATTTATTGCACAACCGGCTGGCCGCAGATTTGATGCGGTTGAACAAAAGTTTCGTCGTTGAACGAGACCTGGCGAGCGCGCGTGCTGGTTATCGAGCAATGACTCGTACTAGCCACTACATTCGGCATAGCTTGCAGGAGCATGTCTCGGTGTGGATCGCGCAGCGCCAGGGTCGTGCTAAAGATGGCTTCGACCGCACTGATCCAGCGTTAGTCAAAATGTTGCTATTAGCGCATCGCAAGGAGCCAGAGCCAATAAGGCAATTACTCAACAACGGTGCGGTGGTGCCTGTTTCGTTGTCGTACGAAATAGATCCCTGCGCACCGGCGAAAGCCCACGAGTTGGCATCTATAGAGCTTGAGGGCAGCTACTCGAAAGGNGATCAAGAGGATCTGCAAAGCATGATCCAGGGACTGTTGGGCTACAAAGGGCGTGTACATGTGCACTTTAGTTCACCTATTGCCGATGATTGCGACTCGGTTGAGGCGCTTACACAGCAACTCGACGCTGCGATTGTTGGTGGCATCCGAGTATTTTCTACCAATCGGTACGCCGATTCGGTTCTAGTCGACAAGGCACCAACNACGCCGGCACGCTCCAAAGCGATGAGTGCGTTNCTTACGCAATTGCAAGAATGCCCAGAAGTTGAGCGCNGTTGGCTGTTGCAGCAGTATGCTAACATTTGTGTTAATCGGCGAGCGCTTGGGCTTGGGGGTTGACTGCGCAGCCGCGAAGCCAATCCTGGCTCGGCGCAAGTTGTTACCTACAAATACGTCAGAGGTGGTTCGTCTAGTATGGCGAGCTGCTCGCGTAGCTCCAGCACATGCTTCGACCAATAGTTAATGCTATCGAAGGTAGGAAAGGCGGGTGGGAACGCGGGATCATGCCAACGTCTAGCGATCCACGCTGCGTGGTGCATGATGCGCAAGGTGCGCAGTGGCTCAACAAGGGCAAGAGTGCCGACATCAAACTCATAGAAATCGTTGTACGCATCCAGGATGGTCGCAAGTTGGCCTGTCTGGTCTTGGCGCTCGCCACTCAATAGCATCCAAAGATCTTGTATTGGCGGCCCCATCATGCAGTCGTCGAAATCCACAAAGTGTGGGATGTCATGGCGCCACAGAATATTGCCCATATGACAATCGCCGTGAATGCGAATGCTCGGCGCATTTGCCATGAGCGGTTCAATTCGCTGCAACAGGTGTTCGCTTACGGATGCATAAGCGGATTCCATTTCGGCTGGCAAAAAACTATTTTCTAGCAAAAAGTTTCGGCTATCGTGGCCAAACCGTTGCGCATTGACTTGTGGACGATGTTGGAAGGTCTGTCTTGCCCCCACTGCGTGCAAGCGACCAATGGTGCGGCTGAGTACCTCTAGGTCATCGAGATTTTCCAGATTTGGAGGATGGCCGCCTTGGCGCGCGAAAACAGCAAAGCGAAAGCTGCCATGTTGGAATACTGTCTTTGACTTACCGTCAGCCCCAGTTAATGCCATCGGCGCAACAACGGACAACTCCTCATCAAATAAAGTCTGGGTAAACTCATGCTCCTCTGCGATAGCGGCGTCGCTCCAACGCTGCGGCCGATAAAACTTAACGATGATAAAGCTGCGATCGTCTAAACCGGCTTGATAAACGCGATTCTCATAACTGTTCAGAGCCAAGAGACTACCGCTGGGTTCAAGGCCGATGCTTTCCAGCGCATCAAGAATCGCATCTGGCGTGAGGGTGTCGTAAGGGGCGGGTTGTGACATGACGCCACTCTAGCAGTATCAGTGGCTTCGATGGGCGTGTTCGTAAANGCGCGTTGGTTACCGCGACGCAATAAAGGGCAATAGCTAAGCGCGAGTTGCAGCCCAAACATCCACTCGGCGAACTCCGGCACGACGCAGCGTCGCAGCCAAGGTCGATACTGTTGAACCGGTGGTCAGCACATCATCAACAATGGCGACGTGGGATTGGCACAACAGACGTTTGANTTTCGCGTGGCTTGAGATACGAAACGTATTCGCCGGCAGGCTCATGCGNTGGTTCCTTGTCAGCGCTCGCTGCGACGTGCCACGAAGGGGCCTGTGCGCCGCAACAACAGGAATATCNAATTGTTGCTGTAATGGGCGCGCCAACCAATAGGCTTGGTTGTAGCCTCTGCGCAGCATNGTCGACCGGGCCACTGGCACTGGCACCAAGCAATCTGGTAACAGATTTCCGCCGCAATAGCGTTGNTTAACAGCCGCCAACATAAAGCCACACAGCGCTTGCGCTTCGCGCGCGCCGTTGTGGAATTTCAAACGGCTGACTAGGTGCGCGCCGCAGTGTTGGTGCAGCAATGGAACCGTTGCTGCGTCGACCAATGGGGCGCTTATACAGCGACCGCACACGGTTTGATCAGCCGGTAACGGCACTGCGCAANACTTGCAAGGATTGGTGTTAAGGNCCACGGCGGCACGGCAGTAGGGGCATAAATGGTCNTCGAAGTGCACAGCTCTGGGTGCATTCACGACCTGTTGAGGGAGGCGACACAGCACGCAGGTATCTGGTAGCACAANATCAGCAAACAATCGTGCGGTTTGCAATAAACAGGGNAGTGGGTCGGCCATTGAGCCTCAGTCCAGTCGTCAGTAANGCTCGAGTGTGAACTCTTGGATAGTGAAAAAAAGCCGCATTTAGCCACGAGTTTTGTCAGCCGTAGCCGCTTTTTTTGTGAGGGATTTGGTTGGCGCAATGTCCACTGTAGTTAGACACGATAGGGCCACCACACAAAAAATTAGAACAACCTCGAAGCTACGGTTAAAATCGTCGCTGGGTAAAAAACTTAATGCAAAAAAGGGACGGCCGTGGATTATCAGGTTCAACAACGCGACATCGAATTTCTACTCGATGACGTATTCGACGTACAAAAGACCTGGCAACAAGTAGACGCATTCGCAGATTTATCGCCGGATGTGGTGAAAGCGATAATCGCTGAGGGCGGCCGAGTTGCCGCTGAAGTCATGGCACCATTNAACGAGTCCGGCGACGCGGAAGGATGCCACTGGCACGACGGAGAGGTGACGACGCCAAAGGGTTTTGCCCCCGCATTTGCGGAAATAGCTCAGGGTGGTTGGCTTGGTTTGTCGGGCAACCCGCAATTCGGTGGCCAGGGTATGCCAAAGAGCTTGGGCTGCCTGATAGAAGAAATGTTTTGGTCGGCGAACAGCAGCTTGTACTTGTACGGCACCCTTACTGTGGGGGCGTGCCTTTGTATCGATGCTCANGGGACGCCAGAGCAAAAGGCGTTGTATTTGCCAAAACTTTACTCTGGTGAGTGGACTGGAGCGATGGCCTTAACGGAGTCTCATGCCGGTACTGATTTAGGCATTATGCGCACCAAGGCCGAGTTGCAAAGCGATGGCAGCTACACAATTACTGGTCAGAAGATCTTTATTACCAGCGGCGAGCACGATTTGGCGGACAATATTGTTCACCTGACGCTGGCGCGGCTTCCAGACGCGCCGCTCGGTAGCAAGGGCATTTCGTTGTTTATAGTGCCGAAATTTCTGCCTAACACAGACGGCAGTATTGGCGAGCGTAACGGCTGGTCCAGCGGCTCCTTGGAACACAAGATGGGAATTAACGGCAGCGCGACGTCGGTAATCAACTACGACGGTGCGCAAGGTTTTATTCTCGGTGAGGAAAACCAAGGCCTTGCGGCAATGTTCACGATGATGAACTACGAACGGCTGAGCGTTGGCTTGCAGGGGCTTGGTGCTGCGCAATTGGCCTACCAGCACTCAGCAAATTATGCCCGGGAGCGTATTCAGGGTCGGGCGCCAACGGGGCCAGAAAATCCCGACGCGGTAGCGGATTCGTTGTTGGCACACCCGGACGTGCGGCGGATGTTATTGACCCAAAGAGCGTATGCCGAGGGGTGTCGGGCGTTGGGATTTTATGTGGGCTTGCAGCTGGATCTGGCCAAGTATGCGAACGATGCGCGCGCTGAGCGAATTGGAGAACTGCTCACACCAGTTGTAAAAGCGTTTTTGACCGATCGCGGACTCGATTGTGCCGTATTGGGCCAACAGGTTTTGGGCGGTCATGGTTACGTCAAAGAATGGGGTATGGAGCAGATTGTGCGCGACGCCCGTATTGGCCAAATTTATGAAGGTACCAATGGTGTCCAAGCCATCGACCTTGTCGGGCGCAAAGTTCTGCGCGATGGCGGCAGCACGCTAAAAGAATTGTTGGCAGAAATTAGCGCCACTGCAGTTGCTGAAGAATTTGTGCAGCCGCTCGCAGAGGCCTGCCGGCGCTTGGCCTCGGCCACCGATTCTGTGGTTTCGCGCAGCAAGCAAGACGCCAATCTAGCAGGCGCAGTGTCGGTGGACTTTTTAGACTTTGTTGGCCTTACGCTTTGTGCGTGGATGTGGGCGCGTATGGCCAGTTGCGCGCCCAACGATGATTTCGGTGCGGCTAAGCGAGCTACGGCAAGGTATTTTTACGCACGCTTGTTGCCTCAAACTCTGGGGCTAGAGCACAGTATCAAAGCTGAGGCCGACGCGGTTATGAGCCTGCCGGCTTCATCTTTCTGATCGCGAGCCAACGGCGCGTTAGTTGCGCGGAAATACCCACGGATGGGAAGCGGATAAGCCGCCATCTACCGGCAGCGCGTGACCGTTGATATAGGACGCTCGATCACTCAGCAGAAAGCACGCAGCCTCGCCGATTTCGCTTGGTTGGCCGTAACGTTTGGCGGGATTGATCTGGCCTATTTTGTCCTCGCTACCGCGTTCCCGCGCGCGGTCAAAAGTGGGCTTAGTCATGCCGGTCTCGATCAGCCCAGGGCAGATGGCGTTGATACGCACCCCGGTACCGTAGAGCTGGTACGCAGTAGTTTGCACAATGCTGATGACGCCGGCTTTACTTGCTGAGTAGTCTACGCCTCCTGCATTAGCCCGCAGACCGGCAACGGATGCAGTGCAGACAATAGCGCCATGCCCCTGACTAACAAAATGGTTAACACTATGCTTGATCGCTAGGAACACCCCGATTGTGTTGACCGCCAAGGTGCGTTGCCAATCTGCTACCGTCAGCTCCGTCAGAGTTTTACCACCGCCGGATACCCCAGCATTGGCATAAATGCCGTCTATACCGCCGAACTGTTGTGTGCATTGGGCTACAAAGTCGACTACCGCTGCCTCGTCGCTGACGTCTGCGGTTATTGGTATTGCTGTACCGCCGCTGTTTGTTATCTCCACAACAGTGTCGTGAACGCCGTCGCTAAGATCGACGCAAACAACCTTCGCACCGTAGCTTGCTGCCAACAGACTGGTAGCTCTGCCGATGCCACTGCCGGCACCGGTGACGATAATGCGTTTTCCCGTTAACAACTTAACTCTCCCTGTAACTGTGGCTATGTTTTCGCCTGGGCGCGGAACTGTGCGGTGATTTCTTTATAGATTCCGCCGAATGCGCCATTGCTCATAATAACCAAATGTCGTCGCCGCTCACCGCTTGGAGTTGGTAAAGCGAGCAAGTTTTTAATCAGCGTCTTTATATCGTCTTCCACTCGCGCGTCGATCACGCTGTTGCTCGCGAGCTGATGCAGATCCCATTTGATGTTGTTGCCGCGAAACCAAATCACCTGGTCTGCGGCGGCGCAACAAGTCACCAGTTCACCTTGTAGGGCGCCCAACGACATGGTGTGGGTTCGTGGCTCGATGATCGCAATAATTTCGTCGGCGCTAGCGTGATCGCGCAAGCCTTGCAGCGTGGTACGAATCGCCGTCGGGTGGTGAGCAAAATCATCGTAGATAGTGGTGTGAGCGTCCTCATAAATGACTTCCATGCGACGTTTCACACCGCTGAAATCGTTTAACGCTGCTATAGCGATATCAACCGGAACACCGGCGTGGCGTGATGCTGCAATGGCGTTCAGCGCATTGCTGCGATTGTGTGCGCCTTTTAATGACCAGGAAATGCTGCCCAAGCTTTTGTTGTTGAGCAGTACTTCGAAAGCACTGCTGTTGCCAGTTTGCTTGATTGACCAGTGCTCGCCGTTATCCTGGTCCACAGGTTTGCGTGGTGGTTTGTCGCCGATGCGCGCCACCGGTGACCAGCATCCCATATGCAGCACCTCGCTCACATAGTCACTTTCGCTTGGTGCCAAAACCAGGCCACCACTGGGAATGGTGCGCAACAGTAAATGGAATTGTGCTTGGATGGCGCTTACGTCGTCGAAAATATCCGCGTGATCGTACTCTAAATTGTTGATGATCAGCGTACGCGGACGGTAGTGCACGAATTTCGATCGGCGATCAAAGTAGCTGGTGTCGTATTCATCTGCCTCCACCACAAAGAACGGCCCATCGCCCAGTCTTGCTGAATGTGGGAAATTGTTCGGAGCGCCGCCGATTAAGTAACCTGGGTTAAGTCCGGCTTGATCCAAAATCCACGTCAGCATGCTGGCGGTAGTGGTTTTGCCGTGAGTACCTGCCACCGCCAAAACCCAACGATCTCGCATCACTTCGCGTCCTAACCATTCTGCCCCCGAGGTGTAATTGAGGTTGCGTTCCAAAATGTACTCTACCGCCTCGTTGCCTCGTGGCAGACCGGCGTTGCCAATAATGATCTCATCTGGCGCGGGTTCTAGCTGGCTCGGATCAAAACCTTCGAATGTTGTGATGCCCGCCTGTTGCAATTGGTCCGACATGGGCGCATAGATCGCGCCGTCGCTGCCACTCACCCCAAACCCCATTTGCTTAGCGAGCTGTGCCAAGCTGCCCATTAGGGTGCCGCCAATGCCTAAAAAATACAGGTGTTTGCTCATGTTAACGTGCCTGAAAGGTCTGGAAATTGTCGCACAAATCGATTGCATCGAAGATAATTCTGCCGCGCAAAACTTAATCCGTAGTCTTTAGGAGTCTTGAATGGTCAGAGCGAATGCTTTTTATGCTCAATCCGGTGGNGTCACCGCGGTTATAAATGCTACCGCCTGTGGTGTATTGCAAACCGCTGCAGAGCACAAAGATGTCATTGGCAAAGTACTAGTAGGTGCAAATGGTATCGTTGGNGCGCTGAACGAAGAGCTTATTGACTCGAATAAAGAGAGCAGGCGCGCGATCGCAGGCTTGCGCAATACTCCTGGCGGCGCTTTTGGCTCTTGTCGCTACAAGCTCAAACCTTACAACGAAGATCCGCGGGAATATCATCGTCTGATCGAGGTCTTCAAAGCCCATGACATCCGTTATTTCTTCTACAACGGTGGTGGTGATTCCCAGGACACCGCCAACAAGGTCTCGCAACTTGGCGTCCGCCTAGGCTACCCATTGCAATGCATTGGGGTGCCAAAGACAGTAGATAACGACCTTCCTATTACCGATTGCTGTCCAGGGTTTGGCTCCGTGGCTAAGTATGTTGCCGTATCAACCAAAGAGGCGGCGTTAGACATTGAGTCCATGTGTGCCACATCGACCAAAATTTTTGTGCTAGAGGTTATGGGCCGGCACGCGGGCTGGATTGCTGCCGCAGGCGCGCTAGCGCGCAACGAGCCTGGCGATGCACCGCACATCATCTTGTTGCCAGAAGTACCGTTCAATCAGCAAGCATTTCTGCGGCGAGTAAAAGCTACCGTGGCGGCAAAAGGATTCTGTGTGGTCGTAGTGTCCGAAGGCTTGCGCTTAAAGAACGGCAAGTTCGTAGGCGAATCCGGCGCGGCAAAAGATGCCTTTGGTCATGCGCAGTTGGGAGGTGTGGCGCCAGTGATCGCAAATCTGGTGACCTCTAAGTTGGGTTACAAAAACCATTGGGCTGTAGCGGATTATCTGCAGCGGGCGGCGCGGCACATTGCCTCGGCGACAGATGTTGAACAGGCCTACGCGCTCGGGCGGGCTGCGGTAAAATTGGCGGTAGCCGGTAAGACAGCGGTTATGCCAACGATTGTGCGTACCAGTGATGCACCGTATCGATGGAAGATTGGCGAGGCTAAGTTGTCCAAAGTTGCCAATGTTGAGCGCTTCATGCCTAAGGGTTTCATAAGTAAGGACGGTTTTGACGTCACGCCCAAAGCACTGCGCTACTTGACGCCGTTAATTGCGGGCGAAGACTATCCTCGATACAAAAATGGTGTCCCGGAATATGTGCGCTTGAAACTTCAACGGGTAGCGAAAAAACTACCGAGTAAGTGGTAGCGGTCACAGCTGCGAACAGAGTGGCGAAAAAAAAGGGGGCATAGCCCCCTTTTTCAGCATGTCTTGCCGTTAGCCAAGCAATGGTGCAATAACCAAGCTCACGATGGCCATCACGTTGATCAAGATGTTCATTGATGGGCCAGAGGTGTCCTTGAAGGGGTCACCTACGGTATCACCGACAACGGCTGCAGCATGGACATCCGAACCCTTGCCGCCAAGGTTGCCCTTTTCAACGTACTTTTTCGCATTGTCCCAAGCACCACCGGCGTTGGCCATGGTTAAGGCCAACAGTACGCAACCTAATAATGCGCCACCAAGAGTGCCACCCAATGCTTCAGCACCAAGTATTAGACCGACTGCTACTGGCACCGCCACGGCGATTACGCCGGGTAATAACATCCGTTTGAGTGCTGCAGTGGTGGCGATGTCTACACACTTAGCGTTATCTGGCTCCGCAGTGCCCTCCATAAGGCCGGGGATCTCGCGGAACTGGCGACGAATCTCCTCGATCATATCCATCGCCGCGTCACCAACTGCGGTCATGGTGATGCTGGCGATGAGGAACGGAACGAGGCCACCGATGAACAATCCGATCAACACCATGGGATCACCAAGGTGCAAAATAAAGCCACCGCCGCGTTGGGCATCGATGGTTTCTACGTAGGCTGCGATGATAGCCAAAGCGGCCAATGCCGCCGCGCCAATGGCAAAACCCTTACCCATTGCAGCAGTGGTGTTACCTAGCTCATCCAACGAGTCGGTGATGGCGCGAGTTTCTTCGCCCAAGCCGCCCATTTCTGCAATTCCGCCAGCGTTGTCAGCAACCGGGCCATAAGCGTCAACCGCCATGGTCATGCCTACTGTCGCTAATAGACCCACAGCGGCAACGCCAACGCCGTAAAGATCAGCGAGTTGCGTAGAGACAAAAATAATGGCGCAAATAATCAATAGCGGTCCAACAACCGACTGCATCCCCACAGCTAATCCGGTAATCATTACCGTGGCAGGCCCGGTATTCCCTGACTCAGCAATACGCACGACAGGCGTGGAGGAGGTGTAATACTCGGTGATTAAGCCAATGCCGACACCACCAGCCGCGCCGAATAACACCGATAACCATATGTTGTTCGACAAGCCGAATGAGCTGATCAAAAAGTAGCCTGCAATGATGAACAGTATTGGTGTGCCGACCATGCCGATACGCAGTGCTACGGCTGGGTTGGCATTCGAAAAAGCACGCACAATGGCGATGCCGATGATGGAGGCAATCAGCCCCACCGACGCCAGAGCTAGGGGTAGCAGCATTAGCGTGGCTCGCGCAGCACCTTCAGACATGCCAGGCGCCAGCGTTTCCACGCTTGCCATAGCCAGAGTGGAGGCGATTGCGATGGTTGCAATCATAGAGCCGCAGTAAGACTCAAAAATATCTGAACCCATACCCGCAACGTCGCCAACATTGTCACCGACGTTATCGGCAATTACGCCCGGATTACGGGGGTCGTCTTCCGGTATGCCTTGCTCGAGCTTACCTACCAGGTCGGCGCCAACGTCAGCACTCTTGGTGTAAATGCCGCCGCCAACGCGAGAGAACAATGCAACAACCGAGGCGCCCATGCCAAAACCGTGAATATGGTGAGCCATGGCGGGGTCGCCGTTGACAGAGAAGTAATAGACCGTGCCAAGTCCGATTAAGCCCAAAGAAGCCACCGCAAGACCCATGATTGATCCGCCAAAGAAGGCTACTGACAAAGCTGCCGCTTGGCCGTCAGTGTGCGCTGCATTAGTTGTTCGCACGTTAGCTTGGGTGGCGGTGTACATGCCAAACCAACCTGATGCGGCTGATGACAACGCGCCAGCAATGAAGGCGATGGCGGTTGCACTGCCGAGCGCAGAAAAATAGATCAACACCACCAATACAGTGGCGAAAATAGCGAGCATAGTGTACTCACGCCGCATGAAAACCATTGCGCCTTCATGAATCGCGTCGGCGATTTTCTTTAGTGCGTCAGAGCCCGGATCGTAGCTGCGCACGATCATATAAATAATCACGGCAACAACCATGCCGAAGACGCCGAGCAGTGGCGGGAGTAAGGAGAGATCAGTCATTTAAGTCCCCAACAGATTGGTGTATCGGTCTGCAGGGGATACAGGTATCTACCAAACCGAGTCAATGACTCGATGCTCACCCCCAGCAAGTCTGCGGCGCGTATAATAGCAGCGTGACCGGTGGTTGCCACGGGAATTAGCCGCTATTTCAGTGCTTCTAGACGGAACTTTTGAGCCGCTTAAATCACTGACCCATCAGCCCTGGGTGAGCAGTGTGCGTAAATCGATGATGGCGGCATTAGCCCGAGAAATGTGCGACGCCATGACCAGAGAATGGTTGGCCAAGGGACCAAAACCATCGCCGTTCAAAACCATCGGACTCCAAAGCGTTTCTTGGGTAGGTTCCAACTCTCTGATGATCTGTTTCAGCGACACGCGGGCATTCTTTTTATCCAAAACATCGGCAAAATCGTTGTCGATAGCATTGAGCATATGGATCAATGCCCAAGTAAACCCACGGGTTTCGTAAAATACGTTGTCGATTTGCAACCACGGTGTTTTGACCACCTGTTCATCTGGGCTGCTGGTCGCTTGGGTAGCGGCGCTGTCGCCGGCTAAATCCGTGTTCAATTGGCGTTTGCCGACGCTCGCTGAGAGGCGTTGCGACAGGCTGCCGAGTCGAGTTTCAACGGCGGCCAGCCATTGCTGTAAATTATCTGCGCGAGCATAGAATTGGGCGTCTGCTTCGCTCGGGTTCGCCAAACGATCTCGGTAAGACTGAAAGTATTCGATGCCTTCGCGGTACTGATCCTCGCTTTGTGGCAATAACCAAGAATTGTTGTCGAAGAAAAACTTTGCCTCAGCTTCAGCAAGATCCGGATCCTCGGACGATTGGCTCTGAGATCGAGAGAAGTCATTGCGATAAACCCGGGCCGTGTCGCGCAACAAGGTCAATACCCCGAATTCCCACTCAGGAATATTGTCCATCCATACACCAGGCGGCAGCAGGTCATTGCTCAGGTAGCCGCCCCGCTTGCTAAGCATAGTGTCTGCCAGTTCTATCACCGTGGTCGTGGTTATATAGCCCGTAACAACCTGTTGCTGTTTGCTGTTAGCAGTCGCCAAGGCTGTGGCTCGAACGTCGAAGTAATCGGGTTCGGTATCCCACCACCAGCCCAGGGCTGTAACGGCGGCGGCCAGAACACCCAACCCTATAAGCGCGGATTTGAGCGTTGAATGTAAACGCGGCTTTTCGACGATCTTGTCGGCTATGTCATCGGCGTCGGCAGATGCTGTGGCTCGTTGCCAGAATTTCCATCCCATAGGGTTGTGCCTGTCAGTTGGTTTGATTCAGCGCGGTGGATTGAAGCGGTGCCGACACAATGGTGCCGTTGTCTAGTTCGATCTCTAGTATCGTAGGAGTGTCACTTAACTCCACGCCAAAGAGCATAAGATGATTGCCGCCGCTGGTGAAAATAGCGCTATCGCCTGCTGGGACTGCAAGTTTAGGTAGTGGTCGCATGCGCATTTGATCGTCAACTTTCAACACGGTATGCATCTCAACTCGTTCAGCCGCACTGCTGCGCACTGCAATAATGGTTACGGCTTCTTCGCTGTTGTTTGTGAACTCGAAGTAACCTGCGGTCATCGTTCGGCCCGGTGCTGGTACGCGAATGCTGGCATTGCTGACGGTATAGGCAGGG
>NHET02000005.1 GCA_002170355.2 Gammaproteobacteria bacterium TMED92 | reverse complement strand
GCCAGCAGGTGCGGTTACTTGGTGCCCTTTTGCGGCAGCTGGAGGGCTAACGCGATGTTCTATTGGCCAGCGGTGACTGCCGGGAAAAATCACCGTACTGCCTCGAGCCGCAGTAAAGTCGTCTAACAGATAGAATAGATTGCACAATGCGGGAAAGTCGATAGATGCGGGTATCTGGCCTTGATCTCGGTGAATCAATTCGGCTCTCTCTGTGACGCCGACAAATAAGTGCGCGGTTAAACTAGATAGCAGCCAGTGTTTACCCAAGAGATAGCGTGCCACCGCGTGAGTGCTTTCGTGCTCCACCAAATCCAAATAGTGCTGACCTTTGTTCACCAGATTGGGCAATACCTTCTTATTGCTGGGCCCAAGCTCAGGACCAAGCACACCAAGCTTCAGTTCGGCGGCGTATTGCCGATCCATACGCGTAGCCAAATCGGTCACCTGATCAGTAGTCAGTGCGTTGAGCAATATGCAGCAACCGTAGTGGTACAGATCGTTGAGAGCTTGTTGCAGGTCTTGGGTTGGCTCGGGTACGGGCAAAACATCTGGCCCTGCTAGTGCAGGCGCTTGTATGTAGCCGGATTGTTGCTCTCGTTTCGATTCCATTTGTAATTACCTGTTAGCGAGACTTTTGAACAAAAGCACTCGTCCTGGGTCTATGAAATTACCAACTGTTATAGCGCACCATTTTTGCAACCGGGCGCCGGCGAATTTTACCGTGTCCGCCAAGTACCGGATAACCAACGGGAACATGAGCGCAGGTATGCCAATCTTCGGGGACATTTAAGAGCCTCTTTAGAGCGTCCTCTTCATAGCATAGAAGAGTGGTTAGAACACATCCCAAGCCTTCGTTGCGACAGGCCAACAAGAAGTTTTGCACTGCTGGATAGACTGAGCCGCCGCCGACAACACTGGGCCTAGCCAGGTTACTGTCCGTGATGGTCATGAGTTTCGGGTTGAAGCAAAATACCGCGATCAAGGGTGCCTCAAACAGGTGGCTGGCCAAATAGTTGCCCGCGTCCAGGGCTTTAATGCTCGACGGTCTGGCGTCCTCAGGCATTGAGTCCAGGCGCGCTTCGTACCCCGGTACGTAGGCGTCCCAATGGGGTTTGTAGAGATCCTGTAAGGCCTGCTTCTTGTCAGAATCGGTGACAGCTATTAAGCGCCAAGGTTGGGTGTTGCCACCTGTTGGAGCCCAAGTCGCGGCGCTAAAAATCCGCTGTAAAACATCCTCAGCGATCGGATCAGGCCTCAGCCTACGAACCGCTCGCAAGGTACTCATAGCGTCATAAATGTCCATCTCGCCCTCCCTTGCCACAAACATCCCTTATTTATAAAAGAATATCTAGCCTTAGTTTTTCGTACAAAGCCGAAATAACTTTTGTGGGCAGCAGCCGTCTCGCTGTGACAATTTTGTCAAAGCGGCAAAGTTTCTAAAAAAATCAATAAAATCAGCAGATTGTAGTATTTCGTAGGCTCGCGTCNGTGCCTCCTTTTGGTCCAAGTCGGTGCTGTTGCGGTAACGCAAAATGAGGTGTCACCGACACTGCCTTCACTAATATTTCATCAAGCCGCACCTAACTTAGCAGCGTCAAGTTAGTGCTTACAGCCACTAACGCGGCGCAAANGCGGCACGGCCANAGCCAGCGCCGCGCAATCGATAAGGTATTGGACGCATTGGGGACGGCCGCCTTTTCAAACAGACATCGTAGGGAGACGAATGTCGCGATCTTGGAACAAAGAGCCTATGCATGTGTTGCGCGCGCGCAGGCGCGAGGCTTTTGTGAGACGACGAATTACCCCCGCAGTTGCTTGGAGACAAGTGACCAACATTTACGAAAACTCAAACGAAAGGTGCCTATGAAATAAACATGGTTCGCTGGGTTCGCCTCAGGAGGGAAACCGCTCACGCTGAGCCATAAAAAACATAGGACGCGGGGCATTTTGCGTTTGAAAAACCGATAGGGAGTTAGGAATGTTAGACCCGAATGATTACGTTGGCGTCACTTTCTGGATCATATCTGCGGCTATGGTCGCAGCGACGTACTTTTTCACTGTTGAACGCGATCGCGCTGAAGGCAAGTGGAAAACTTCACTGACCGTTGCCGCCATGGTAACNGGTATCGCAGCGATTCATTACTTCTACATGCGTGGAGTATGGATCGAAACAAACGACAGCCCGCTGGTATTTCGTTACGTTGACTGGCTGTTGACCGTGCCACTGCAGATCGTTGAGTTCTACCTGATCTTGGCGGCGATTGCTGTAGTTCGCGCAGCGCTGTTTTGGAAGCTAATGATCGCATCGCTTGTGATGTTGATCTTTGGTTATCTTGGCGAGTTGGGTGCAATGAACTACTGGTTGGCGTTCTTAATCGGTATGGCTGGNTGGGGNTACATCATCNACGAGATCTTTGCTGGTGAAGCCAGTCAGATCAGTGCNAGCCAGGGTACCGAAGCAAGTAAAACGGCGTTTAATGCATTGCGCATCATNGTGACCTTTGGCTGGGCAATCTATCCGATCGGATATGTAGCTGAGCCACTGTTCGGTGTTGAAGCGTTGAACATTGTTTANAACTTGGCCGACTTCGTTAACAAGATTGCGTTTGGTGTAGTTATCTGGGCGGCAGCAACGTCGTCTAGCACTGCTAAGGCGTAACCCTAATGGTTGCTGTCAGCAGATGCGGCGTTTGCAGCATCTGCTGGCACACCATGCTGCTAGGAGGGCGGTGNAATGAATCAGATGCCTAAAGACCAACTCGAGGCGGTAATANTAAAGTTCGGCGACACCACTGAGGTTCTGCACAAAGCCGCAATTCATCATTTGCGCAAAAGCGGTAAGCGCACTCGGGCTAAATTAACTTTTGCTGCCGCACAGAAATTTTCCAGCACAATACCCCTAATTCACGTTGCGGCAGCCGTAGAGCTGTTGCACGAAGCTTCAGTAGTGCACGACGACATCCAAGATCGAACCGCCCATCGCCGTGGCCAAGCNACGGTGTGGAAAAAGTTCGGTAGCAATACAGCACTACTGTTGGGCGATCACCTTATAGCCGCTGCTTTTCGATGCTTAGCAGCGAGCAACTGCAACGCCGTGGCGTTACCGAGATTAATCCAAGCCATGGCCGCGGCGACCAGCCGCGCAACATCTGGCCAATTACAGCAGCTTTGCTTAACCCCTCGCGGACACATGCTCCGCGACCAGTACATGACATTGGCAAAACATAAGACCGGTGCGCTGTTGGCGTTGCCGTTGCAATTTGCCGCGGTATTGGCGGCGACCGATGCCAAGACAGAGCAGTTTGCACAGCAGAGCGGTGAGCAATTGGGTGTCGCTTACCAGATTCTTAATGACTTACAGCCGCTGCAGGACCCAGCTACTTTGGCCGCTCATGAAGACATCGTTGATCGAGTAGTGACCGCGCCAGTGGTCGCTATAGCAGAGTATGGCTCGAATCAGGACGTCTTCGCCCAGTTGGTTGGACAACCCAACGCGCGTCATCGCGCTGTGCGGCATTGCCGCGATTGGGTCAGACAGGCGCTGGCGCGCGCGCGCAGCAATGCGGCTTGTACACCAACACCGATCTCATCCGTAGTGGAGCAATTTATTCATAAGTACTTAGCGGACTTGACTGGCGAGGCCGAGTACACGGACGGCATGCCCATGCCCCCGCGCGTCGCTAGTCAATTGGCACAAGCGTAATGACGAAGCACGCACTTGTAGTTGGCAGTGGTTTTGGCGGCATGGCAGCCGCGCTGCGCGCTCGCAAGATGGGGTTCTCGGTGACATTGGTGGAACGCCTAGATCAATTGGGCGGACGAGCACGAACCTTTGAGCGCGAGGGCCATAGTTTTGACGCCGGGCCCACAGTAATAACCGCGCCGTTTCTATTTGCAGAGCTGTTTGAACTTTTTGGTCGTGACCTTAAAGATTATGTGGACATCCTCCCGGTCGCCCCTTGGTATCGCTACGAGTTCAANGACGGCTCCCGACTCGACTANGGGGGCAGCGTGGATGATACGTTGGCAGAAATTCAGCGCCTCAGTCCGAGTGATGTGCAGGGTTACCAAAGGCTTCTAGAGCACTCCAAAAGAATTTTTGATGTTGGCTTTAGCGAACTGGCACACGTGCCGTTTGACAATCTTTGGTTCATGGTCAAGCAAATCCCTGCGCTTGTGCGCCTAGGATGCTATAGGACCGTTTGGCAATTTACCAAGCGTTACCTAAAAGACGAGCGGTTACGCCGCGCCTTCAGTATTCAGCCGCTGCTGGTCGGGGGTAACCCGTTCAATACCACCAGTATCTATTCGTTAATTCACTACCTCGAAAGACGCTGGGGTGTGCACTTCCCCCGCGGTGGGACTGGAGCATTGGTGGCAGCCATTGGCAAGCTGATGCAGCAGGAAGGAATCACCGTGCGCCTGAATCAGGACGTAAAGCGGATCAATGTCGAGCATGGTTGCGCAACGGGAGTCGAACTTGCCGATGGTGAGGTGCTTAACGCCGACTTAGTGATTTGCAATGGCGATCCGGCGCAGGTGTATCGCTCTCTCGTTGCCCCAGAGCACAGAAGGCGATGGAGCGACCGGCGCATTGATGCCCTCAAATACTCCATGGGGTTATATGTGTTGTACTTCGGCACAGACCGAAAATACGACGACGTAGAACACCACACCATAGTTTTTGGTGAACAATACAAAGAACTACTACAGAGGATTTTCTCAGGACAGCCGGCTGGCGACGACCTCAGTTTGTATCTGCATCGACCTACCGCGACCGATCCGCAATTGGCGCCAGATGGTAAAGACACTTTCTATGTTTTGGCGCCGGTACCGAACTTGCAAGGCCACGATTGGCTGGCGGCAAAGGATCAGGTGCGCGAACGCGTAATCGACATTTTGGAACAGCGTATCTTGCCGAATCTGCGGCAGCATATGACGGTATCCTTTGACCTCGATCCCACCCAGTTTGACGCAGAATATGCGTCCCGTTGGGGCGCCGGATTTTCGATCGCACCGATATTTACGCAGTCCGCGTATTTCCGTTTCCACAACCGCTCCGAGGATGTCCAGAACCTGTATATGGTTGGGGCCGGAACTCATCCCGGCGCCGGCGTTCCAGGAGTACTCAGTTCAGCCAAAGTCGTTGAACACTTGTTGCTGGAAGACTTCCCACAAACCGAAGAGGCGAAGAGTGAATTTGCAATCACAGCAACCTGATGTCGTATTCAAGGCCAACGCAAAGACCTTTGCGCTGGCGGCACGATTCCTGCCGAGGGCGCGCTACGAGGCTGTAGCGCGTTTATATTTGTTTTGTCGCTACTTGGACGATCTGGCGGATGCGAATCCTGCCGGTTGCAACCATGCGAAATTGCTGGAGTTGCGAGCTGACTTTGTCAGTGGGACGAGCAGTGATCCGATCATGGCGGATGCGTTGCTGCTACAGGCAGAGTTTGGAATCCCGGTCAGCATTATGCTGGACTTTATCGACACGTTAATTGCCGACCAGCGACCGCGACACCTGCAAAGCCAAGACGAACTGATTCGCTTTTGTTACGGCGTTGCGTCCACCGTTGGTTTGATGATGTGTCATCTATTCGGGGTAAAGAATCCCAAAGCCTACCCCTTTGCGGTGGACTTAGGTGTTGCCATGCAACTAACCAATATATGCCGAGATATCTTGGAGGATGCTGAGCGTGGGCGTATCTATCTGCCTGCACAAATGCTGCCTGAAGAAATTAATGCTCAAGCGCTAGCAAACGGCGACCTCGATCAGCGCAATCACGCCTACACTGTGGCGGTGCACCTGCTGGGCATAGCAAATGAGTACTACGCCAGCGCGTGTCAGGGGTATGGCTATCTACCGACAACAGTTCGTCAAGCCGTCAAAGTCGCGGCTCGGTTGTACCGACAGATCGGCGAGAAGATCGTCGCCGAGCCCGCAGAATACTGGCAGCGGCGTACCGTAGTGGCGGGCCGCACTAAGATTCGATTGATTGCCCAATTGCTGATGCAACGCATCACCGAGGGGTCAAGCACGTTGCTGCTGCAGCGCGCCAGTCATCGACCGCAATTGCACAAGGCCTTAGACACCCAACGGTTTGGGGCATAGAGCCTACGAATGACCGATAGCATCGTCAGCGATGTCGATATTGCGGTCTTGGGCGGCGGCATGAGTGGGCTAGCGCTCGCGTGCGAGTTAGATCAGCGCAATGCTCAGGGCGGTAAGGCGCCGCGCAATTGCCTTGTCTTAGAACCTCGTGCGTCTTATGAGCGGGATAAGACCTGGTGTTATTGGCGTCATCAACCTGGGCTATTCGATCGCGCGATAACCCACTCGTGGCATCGCTGGGAAGTGCGTAATGCAGGTCGGAGCTGTATTAGCAGCAGTGCGCTAACGCCTTATGCGCGGGTAGACAGCGCTCACTACTATGAACTAGCAACGGCAAACCTAGCGCGGTCGAACACCGTAGGGTTACAAATGAATGTGGCTGCGGAAGCAGTGCAAAAGAGTGGTAACCGAGTTCGGGTCGAAACAACCGAAGGAGCCTTGTTAGCAGACCGGGTAATTGACACTAGGCCCCGCCCAATACCGAAGGGAACGCTGCTGCAACACTTTTACGGCTGGGAAATAGAGACCGACAAAGATGTTTTTGATCCGACAACGGTCACGCTAATGGATTTCAGCGACGGCAACAGCTGTGGTGTTCACTTCTACTATGTGCTGCCGTTTAGTTCGCGCAATGCGTTGGTAGAAACAACCCATTTCTCGTTAGCCCTAAAGTCCGCCGAACAGTACCAGGCGGAGCTGGATCGTTACTTGCGCCATCGATTTGGGCTCTCTCATTGGCGAGTGCAACGTCTTGAGCAAGGCGTGCTGCCTATGCGTAAACGCAGACAACCCAATGCGGTGGATAGCGAGACCGGCACGCTAGCCTTTGGTCTGCACAGCGATACGGTAAAGCCGTCGACTGGATATTGTTTTCCCCATGCTCAGGAGCAAGCAAAGAGCATAGCGGACTGGTTAGAGCGCGCGCGAGGCGCGACACCGCCGCGGGCGCGCAGTCGTGTCAGTACCTGGTTCGATGGCGTGTTTGTGTCTTTTTTAGAACACCAAGCGTCTGCAGCGCCTGAGGTATTTTTTAACTTATTCAAACAAGTACCGCCCNAGAGTTTGGTGGCTTTTCTCAGTGACCGTGCAGGGTTCATCGACTATGCGCGAGTAGTCTTAGCGTTACCAAAGTGGATGATGGTGCGCGAAGCTATACGTTATGTCGCTCAGCGCTAGGCCGTATAGCTACTTTTTTTTCAGTCTGCTGTTGGCGCTTGTGCTGTCGGCATGGCTCAGCTTAGAAAGTAGTGTCTGGTGGGTCGTATGCAGCGCCTTAGTTTTGCTCGCCGGCTTGCCTCACGGCGCATATGACATGGTCATAATGCGAGATCGGCATAAGGGCGCTCGGCTCGTCGCGATGTTGTTTGGATATTTGGCGCTGGTGGGTGCAGTAATAGCTCTGTGGGTATTGGAACCGCTGGTNNTNTTGGTGNGNTTCTTGGNGTATTCCGCATATCACTTTGGTGATTCAGACTTTGCCAACGCAACNTATTTACACAAGGTGAGTTGGGGTAGCAGCATCGTGGGNTTGCCGGCGTTAATGTCCAATTCAACGGTGACNGCGTTGTTTACTGTACTCACAGGCCCAGNTGGCGTTNCGANCCTNGTGAACGGGCTAGCGCTGTTCGGTCTGGTAGCCGTGCTAACGCANATATACGGCGCCCGCCAACGNGTTCGCGCNGCGGCACTACTGGCAACCTACGCNCTGGTATGTTGGGCGGCGGGTGCATTAGTGGCGTTTACTTGCTACTTCGTATGTTTTCACAGCCCACTGCATCTACAACATTGGCGGCGCAAAGTCGGTGTCAATGGCGCCGGCACAATTTACGGCTTAAGCCTATTGGTGATTGGTGTAGTTGCGGGCGCTATCTGGGCCGCATCGCTTGGGCAGCCAACGACGTTTGACATCTTCGATGACATAACNTTGCGTTACACCTTCGTCGCCATCGCGGCATTGACCGTGCCACACATGACGTTATTGGTTATAGAGAATGTACGCNGCCGACGAACTTGAGCNANGNAAGCGNGCTGCTNCGGCNCGACATGAANNAACNGNTNATAGAGTAGCCANCGACCATCAGCCTTGAGGNGCAACANCGTTCTTNACAGCGCCGTGTCGCNGCGCTGATGCGCTGTCGNTAGTCGCGCGGCCGCNAATNCNGCGAACTAGGNAACACTCTGNTCAAGCAGCCGGCCAGGCGTGTATCGGCTAATAGGCGCGCCNGGGCGGAAGACTGCGTGTACCCCAGTGCCATCGGAGTCNAACGTAAAATCAACACAGCTGAACGGCTGCCCCGGTGGCGCGCTGACCACCCATCGCGAGTCTCGCTAAAAGTCAGTGCCGACACCTACGGCCGCCCAGCCGACAGCGGTCACTAGTTGATAACGATGGGGATAAGCCTGAGCAGCGAGAAGTTTCGATCATGCTGCACACGCTCGACCTCATCACCAACCAAGGTGACGAAGCGCTCGCCGCCCAAGCGCGTTCGAAAAACCAATACCACCACGTTGTCGGCAACGATCCGACGATCTACTGGATAACCAAACCGTTTAATTACGGCGGCCTCGTTAAGGCCCTCGTAGTCATGCGGAATAGCGCTGGTAGCGCAAGCGCCGAGCGTGTAAACAGCGATGATCAGAAAAAAACGCGACATAAACCGTACAACTTAATCAGTTCACTGCGATCAAATGGTCAGGTGCGCAGGCGCACGCGGAGGTGTTAGTCCTGCGGCATCGACCAAGTCTTGCTGCACAAGCGCGCTCGCTCGAACTCGGAAAGGGACTCTTCAGCTTCTGTAAGGTCAGGACTCTTTTTAGTTTCGGTCAAGTTTTCATATTGCGGGTCAATGCGCCGCTGAGGGGCTGCATCTTGCATTTTTGTTAGCCTGTTTTGATGAATAAAAGGGTTTGANTAACAGCACGCGGNANAANGTAGCAAGCTGCAAAGAAANTGAAAAAGGAATAATTAAAAACCAATATATTCTTTTTTGGAAAGATTTACACAGAAACGAAATATAAAGTCGACGTCCATTAGTCGACGATAACCGCTTATCGGCGAAAAATAACCGTTGGTCGGAACGCGCGATCGAAAGTAACAAAAGGAGCAGAGAAGAGTAGTAGCGGAGTCGTTAGAGGATACACGTAGTGTTTGCAGCATCCCAAAGATCGCTTTTTCAAGCCGTTGCTAGCAACCTGTTTCGGCTTGGTCAGTGCTAGGTCGACACAAAGACAAGACGGGGCGTAGACCCTATTCGCCGTCCAAAATAGCGACCCTGCTTGCTTGCGTACTGCTGTCGCGAGTAATTTTCGCCTCGCCCGCAGAACACACAGAATGTCCCGACCAATTCGTAGCCGCGGATAAAAGCCGTTTTAACGATGTCATAGCAGTCGTTCGAAGTTACAAAAACAATTTAGACAATATGGGCTTAGGCGAGCGCGCAAAACAAACCCTGGTGCTCGACTGTTTGCGTGCACATCTAGCAGAGCCGAGTTCTGAGCACGTGTATTGGCAACAGCACCGTAATCAATTTATGGCCGAACGCGCGGCGCAGCGTCACGAACTTCGATTCAACCTTGTTGCTGGTCTGACCAAGCTTTACGGCATTTACGCCCAGTCCTTAACCCCCTTCGAAGAGATTTTTCTTCCAGTGGCTGAAGACGCTGGATATTTAAGTGCAGCAGATCAAGAGGTGTTGAGCGAGCACCGACTCAATGGAATGTTACGGCAACTTACCCAGCGCACAACAAAGCCGTTCGAGCCAAAAGATTTCGATCAAAGGCGAATATCGCTGGCTATGACACCACCAGCATTGTCGCCCGAGGGGTGGATGGAACACGAGCTACGTAACTCCCCGGTGTCCCAAGGGTTGTTAACTAGTGGTGTTGCATGGACAGAGGCACTATTCCGCGACGCCCACCAGCTGTTGCAAGACGCTTACCGCCATGGTCAGCACATATCGCCTGAAGAGTTGCAGAAAACCAATACAAATCTTGCGCGCCTATTAGGCGCTGATAGAGCTTTACGCGTTCACGCGGCTCTTGATCCACGGTTCGAAAAATTTCGGACCCAAGCACTACAACTTGGTTTGACCGAAGCCCAAACCTATCAGGCATTCAAAATCATTGCTGATACCGAGTTTGAAATGTGGCGAAGCACAGTTGATCACGAAGACGATCAAGAGTCAGCGCACCTCGAAATGCGCCTGGCTGCGGCTCAAGGAGAACAAGAACTCATAGATTACGTTGGCCAGACACAGGCCGTGGAACTTAGGCAAGCACTTATGGCAGCCGTACCGCCCAGCGCTTATATGCAATAAAGATCAGTGATCCCAATAATACAGAACCACGAGGTGAAACCTATGGAAACTGAAATTAAATGGTTGTTATCAAGGCGTACGGTTCATGGGCTGTTCGTTTTCCTCGCTACCGTCACAACGGCGAGTGCTTGGTCTTACAACATCAGCATCAGCTTAGATTTACCGGGGTGCCTTTTCATTAACGGCCAATACTCGTGCTATCAGGCAATTCCCGAGCCAAGGTTAACCAATGCAACCGCCGGTCAGAATGGATACCAGTTTGAGGTACGCACCGGCGATATCAATTACGACGGACGGCAAGACATTTACCTAGCTCGTANAAGTGGTTCTTCCACCAATGGCGTCATAAGTAAAACGATCCTCTACCAGCAATCAAACGGCCAGTTTGCGCCATTGCCCGCCACGGGTTATCAACTGCAGCTAGCAGCAGGCTGGCCGCGAAGTAGCATAAANACGGTGGTAGCAGATTTTAATGCTGATGGATTTGTTGACGTTATGCTAAAAAGAGTTGCGGCCACGATCCATGGCAAGCTAAATCAAGTGGTGTTTTCGAATAAGCAAGCCAACGGGCGCGCAGCAGTCGTTATGCCGGTAACGGCTGACTTTAAGAAAACTTTTCAAAGTCTGGCCGCGCAGCGAACAAATCCCTCCTATTTTAATAACAACCTCATCAGCGTTAGTTTCGTTGTCTGGCGCCCAAGCTACCGGTGTTTAGGGAGTTGGTCGTGGTACGAACGCTATTGTTATGCGGACTGGCACCCCTACCTAGTACGGGCTACCGGTTATGACAGGCGCGCCATTTCGTCATCCGCCGTTGCAGCGAAAAATATCATCGACAGTATTCAAAGCGGCTCGCGAGCTGCAGGCGAGGGCGGCAGCGCCATTGGTAAAATTCTCGCTAAGGTATTAGGCGCTATAGTGGGTGGGCTGTGCCAGACCGATGAGGACATCCGGAAGGAATACCCAAACATCGAGAATTGCAGGGGCTATGAATTGTTCAGAGTGGTGGCGACTAATGCTAATGCGACAGACGAGATAGAACTTGATAGGCCTAAGGATGTGGTCAACATAACNTACCACGGNTTGATCTGGCGCGATCTTGGTCCTGATCATTTGGCGATAGAGTTTTTTAACTCCGGAGTTGACTGGGGTGTTACAAAGCTCAGAACGCTCAGCGCGGGCCCTGAAAATGGATTACTTACAAAAAATTACAATCGCGGTTCGGACGATCCGGCAAATAATCTGTTGGCCGCGCCGGTAAACAAGGGCAAGACTCCATCGGAAGATTATTTCGATGAGCTAATTGCGCTTCA